>CAJOQW010000036.1 GCA_905236955.1 uncultured Bacteroidales bacterium | reverse complement strand
GCACTTTATGCGGTATATGCCCTCCCCGACGGGGAATCACTCCCGCAGGCCGTTTCTTGGACGGGTCCCTCGCTTTCAAGATACCACGCTGATTACATGAATTCCTCGAACCCCGGGTGGGTGAGTTCGGAAAGGGTCTCCTTCATCCTGGACTCGTCCCTGGGGCATATCATCAGCACGTCGTCGGTATCCACGACCAGATAATCTTCCAGTCCGCGGATTACGACGAGCTTGCGGGGATTCCCGCTCCATATGATGTCGTTCATGTCTTCGCGGAGCAGCGATTTGCCGCTCGCGATGGATGTCATGTTGCCGCAGGAGTCCTTTTTCCGGCTGTGCATATAATACGAATTGTAGGTGCCCACGTCGCTCCATCCGAAACGGGCGGGCAGCACCCACAGGTTGTCGCTCTTCTCGAGCACGGCATAATCTATCGAGATATTGGGACTTTCGGTATAGACCTTTTCCACGAAGCCGGCTTCGGCCGGAGTGTCCATTGCCTGCTCCCATCCTGTCCACAGCCTGGTGATTTCGGGGCTGCATACATGCATCTCCCTGAGGATGGCCGATGCCTTCCAGACGAAGATGCCCGAGTTCCACAGGAATTCGCCGCTTTCGACGAACACCCCGGCGAGCTCCGGTGAGGGCTTTTCGGTGAAGGTCTTCGCCTTTACCGGTTTGCCGGCCTCGTAAGCGTCGCGTCCGCCCGTAACCTGCACATATCCGAAATTGGTATTGGGACTGGTGGGGATTATGCCCAGGGCAAGGAGAATATCCCTTGAGGCCGCATAGTCCATTGCCGTCCGCAGGGTTGACCTGAAGAGCAGCCTGTCGCCTATTTCCTGGTCGGACGGGATGATTGTCATCACCGCGTCGGGATCCCGCGAGAGGACCTTGACAGCTGCGAAAGCCGTGGCTGGGGCGGTGTTGCGTCCGTATGGTTCCAGGATGAACCTTTCTTCCGGAATGTCGGGGAACTGCTCCCTGAGCAGGTCCTTGTAGCGCAGAAGGGATATGATGTAGATATTCTCTTCGGGGAAGATGGCCAGCATCCTGTCGTAAGTCTGCCGGAGGAAAGATTTGCCTGAGGTTTCTGAAACGTAGAACTGTTTCGGGTGGTCGTCGCGGCAAATGGGCCAGAAACTGGAACCGGCGCCGCCTGCGAGAATCACGCAATAATTATGCATATACAGGTATGAATGCTTGTTGGTAATAGTTAATGTCCGTGGTTCCTCTGTCGAATACGACAGTTATTATGTCAAAAAACACTTCCAGTGCGCCGAACTGCGGATTAGCCCGCAACCATTTTTGTGCGGCTGCCTTTAAGTGCTTCATTTTTATGTAGTTGACATTTACAGAAGGGTCTGCCATCACAGGTGCCGTACGACTCTTTACCTCTACAAAATGAATGCCTGAAACGTCGGTGCTGACTATGTCCAGTTCCACCCTGCCGCCCCTCCAGTTCCTGCCCAGTATGGTGTGGCCGTGGGCCGAAAGCCACTCCGAGGCCAGTTCTTCACCTTTCCGGCCGACTTCACGCCTGTCCATTTTTATTCGAAAGTTACGATGGTGACACCCGACCCGCCGTGGCGGACGTCCTCGTCTGACACTTTGGCAACGCCGGGGACCGTGCGGAGGTATTTCTGGATTTCCTCGTGTAGGGCGCCTGTGCCCTTGCCGTGGATGATGCGTACCGACGGGACGTTCACCATGATGGCGTCGTCCACATAGTGCATGACGATGTCCAGGGCTTCGGCCAGCCTTTCGCCGCGTACGTCCAGTTCGGGCTTGAAAGCGAGCCGGCGCTCCGATATGGCCGGGTCGTATTTCATGCGCGGCTTGTCGAAGGTGCGCTTCGCGGTCTCGTGGTATTCATTGGAAGATATCCTTTCAAGGCCTCCGGGGGTCATGGTGCTGGAGATGTTTCCTATGATGATGGTAACCGATTTCGGGGACACCTTGGCCACCTCGCCCACCATGCCGCTGGCCTTCACGCGCACTTTCTCGCCTATCTTGAGCGGCTCGCCCCTGCGTTCCGGGGCCGCCGGAGCGCTGCCTGAGGGGCGTTTCTTCTGCAGCCTCGCCATCTTGCGCTCGATATATTCGTCCTTGGTCTTCTTTTCCGCTATGGCCCCGAGGAAATCCTGCAGTTCCCGGCGGGCCTCCTTGGTGCGGGACTTGTCCGCCTGGCTCTCCTTGATTTCGCGGATGGTGCGTTCCACCTGCTTTCCCGCCCCCTTCACTATTTCCTCGGCCTCGTGCTGCGCCGCTTCGAGGATGTTCTTCCTTTCTTCACGGAGCTCTTCCAGCTGCTTCTGGTATTCCTCTACAGTCGAGGTCAGTTCCTTGTCGGTGTGCTTCACCTTCTGCAGCTTCTCGTCGAGGGCGCGCCTGTTGCGGGCTATCCTGCGCAGGTTCCTTTCTATCCCCACGTATTCTTCGCCGGCGCGGTTTTCGGCGTCCTTGACTATCGGTTCGGGAAGGCCGGTCTTGCGGGCCATTTCGAAGGCGAAGGAGTTGCCAGGCAGGCCTGTCTCGAGTTTGAACAGGGGTTCTATCCTGGCGGAGTCGAAGAGCATCGCTCCGTTTACCACTCCCGTCTGCGCTCCCGAGGCATAGAGCTTCAGGTTGGTGTAATGGGTGGTGATCACCCCATATACCCCCCGCTTGTCTATCTCGGCCAGGATGGCCTCGGCTATGGCTCCGCCAGCCGCGGGTTCGGTGCCGGAGCCGAATTCGTCGATCAGCACCATCGTGGATGAGCCGGCGACTGAGAGCATCTCCTTCATTTCCATCAGGAAAGATGAATAGGTGGAGAGGTCGTTCTCGAGGCTCTGGTCGTCGCCTATGCTCACCATTATTTCCTTGAAAACCGGGAGTTCGGAGGTTTCGGAGGTGGGGATGAGCATGCCCCACTGGAACATGTACTGCAGAAGGCCCGCCGTCTTGAGGCATACGCTCTTTCCGCCGGCGTTGGGACCGGAGATGAGAAGGATGTGCTTTGCGGGGGTGAGCTCCATCGACACCGGCACCATCTTCTTGCCTTCCTTGGCCAGGGCCCTTTCCAGAAGGGGGTGCCGGGCCTTGCGCAGGCGCAGGCATCCGTCTTCCGAGATGATGGGCATGCCGGCCCTGAAGTCCATGGCTGTACGTGCCTTCGCCATGATGAAGTCCATTTCGCCGATGAAGGCGGCCGACTTGAGCAGCTCGGGAATGTAAGGGCGCAGGAAGTCGGTGAAAGCGATGAGTATCCTTTCCGTCTCGCGGGCTTCGTCGGCCCTGAGGGCGTTTATTTCATTTTCGAGTTCTATCACCTCCACCGGCTCCACGAAAGAGGTTTTGCCTGTCGAGGATTCGTCGTAGACGTATCCGGGCACCTTGCGCTTGTGGGCGGAAGATACAGGTACCAGATATTTCCCGTCCCTTATGCTTATGCCGGCGTCGGAGTCGGCGTAGCCGGCATCCTGGGCAGCCTTGAGTACGGCCTGGGCCTTTTTCGAGAGGGAAGCTTCCTGCGTCTTGAGACGGCGCCGTATGTCCTGGAGCTCCGGGGATGCGGAATCCTTTATGCCGCCGTATTTATCCAGGATGGTCTCGATGCGCCGCAGCACTTCGGGGAATACCATCACCGGTGCGGCCATCTTCTTCAGGCTGGGATAGATGCCGTCCTTGATGCTTCCGAAGAAAGCGGAAATGCGGCGGGTGGTGTCAAGCAGGGTCTTGAGCCTGCCGAGGCTCAAGACGTCTATGTGGAGCCCGCTCTGTTCCAGTGGTTTGAGGAAGGGGATGGCATCGATGTAGCCCGAGGTCGGGAAGTTTTCCTCGAACATGAGCACCACCCTCATCTCGTCTGTCAGATGAAGCCTTCGCGATATCTCGGCGGGATCGGAGGAGAATCCCTCTTCGGAAGTGCGTCTTGCGGCGTAGTCCGTACTGCAGCGGTCCGAGACCATCTGCCGTATGCGGTCGAATCCCAGCTTAGTTTCTGTCTTCATCTTCCTTCTTCTGCGGTTCCAGCCTGAGCCTGAGTTCGTTGATGTTCTCTATGGGATAGATGACGCCTTCCCGCACGAAGGAGATTGTGCCGCGCTGCTCGCTCACCACTATGACATCGACGTCGCTCTGTTCGCTGATCCCCACCGCGGACTTGTGCCTCATGCCGTATTTAGCGGGGAGGTCCGTGCGCTCCGTCATGGGCAGGGTGCAGCGGGCGGCGATTATGCGTCCGTGGCCTATGATCATGGCCCCGTCATGCAGGGGGGAGTTCTTGTAGAAGATGTTCTCTATAAGGCGGGCTTTGATATCGGCGTCGATGCGGTCCCCGGTGTCTATGATTTCCTCCAGCGAATTCTTGTGGAGTATGACTATAAGCGCGCCAGTGGAGGATTCGGCCATGTCGCGGCAGGCCTGGGTTATCTCCTTCACGTCCGTGCCCACGAGGCTGTCGTCCTTGCGTCCGAGCAGGCGGTCGAACCAGTTCATGTGCCCGGCGTCCTCAGTGCGCAGGCCGGTCCTGCGGCCAAGCCTGGTGAGGAACTGGCGGATTTCCGGCTGGAATATGACGATGAGGGCTATTGCGCCGACGCTGATCACTGCGTCCATGAGCGCGCTCATCAGTTTCATGCCAAGGGCGCCGGCCACGAAACGGACGATGAAGAGCGCGACTATGGCGATGAGGATGTTCATCGCGCTGGAACCGCGCAGCCACCGGAACACCAGGAAGATGATGATGGCCACCATCAGGATGTCCAGTATGTCCGCCACCGAGAGTCTCAGGAAGCCGAAGATTTCCAGAGGGATCATAGTTTGCAAAGTTACTAATAAAAAGCTTGAGTTCAATCGCTTGCAATTTGAAAAATTAATCGTATCTTTGCAGCCCCAAAAAAAGGGGGCTTTAATTATATTAACATCCAACAATCAAACCAATGCCTGGATTAATTGGAAAAAAGATCGGAATGACATCCGTCTTCGGTGCTGATGGAAAGAACCTTCCATGCACCGTCAT
>CAJOQW010000035.1 GCA_905236955.1 uncultured Bacteroidales bacterium | reverse complement strand
TAATAGGCGCAATCGTAGCCATAGGAGTCGCCAAGATGACCTTCGGCGGAATAGGCCAGAACGTCTTCAACCCGGCCATCACCGGGCGCGTGTTCCTACTGGTCAGCTTCCCGGCCCAGATGACTACATGGCCCGTCCCCGATGGATTCATAAAGAACATCGACGCCTTCTCGGGAGCCACCCTCCTTGGGCAGGCGAAGCTCGATCCCGCCGCGGCCGACGCCCTGGTGGACCTCAACACCCTCTTTGTCAACATAGGCGGTTCTGCGGGTGAGATTTCGGCCCTCGCCCTCCTGGCCGGCTGGATCTATCTGTGCTGCCGCAAGGTCATAAAGCCGTGGATAACGCTTTCGATATTCGCCACCATAGCCATCGTCGCGGGCATCTTCCACGCCGCCGATCCCGCCGCCTACACTGGCATACTCTTCAACCTCCTCACCGGCGGTGTCATCCTCGGAGCCTGCTTCATGGCCACCGACTATGTCACCTCGCCCATGAGCCCATGGGGCGGAGTCATATACGGATTCGGCATAGGTTTCATAGTGATGATGATACGTTATTTCGGCTCATACCCCGAAGGCATGTCCTTCGCCATCCTTCTCATGAACATGACCGTACCGCTCATCAACATGGCGTTCCATCATAAAAAATACGGGAGGAAATAGATATGGCGGCAAAAAGCAATCTTCAGAACATGGCCTTGTGCCTGACACTCACCTGCCTGCTGTGCTCGGCGATCCTCGGCATGGTATATGCCGTCACCAAGGCTCCCATCGACGCGGCTGCCGAGGCCGCAGCCAAGGCGGCCATAGCGGAAGTCCTGCCCGAGGGAGGCGACATCTCCGAGGCCAAGACCGCGGACCTGGACGGCACAACCTACGAATACTACGAAGAGATGGGAGGCGGCCAGGTTGTGGCCTACGCCGTCAAATCTTCCACCAACGGCTTCGGCGGCAACCTCTCGCTCATGGTGGGAGTGCTTCCGGATGGCACCATCTACAACACCAAGGTCCTCTCCCACTCCGAAACTCCCGGTCTGGGTGCCAAATGCACCTCGGACAAGAAGTTCACCTCGCAGTGGAACGGCTTCGCCAAGGACAAGAAACTGGCGGTGGCCAAGGACGGCGGCGACGTGGACGCCATCACGGCATCGACCATCACTTCGCGCGCCTACACCCTGGCGGTGTCCCAGGCCCGCGACCTCATCAAAATGCTGGACCCCGACGCCACGACCGGAGCCAGCCTCTTCGACAAATAGGAGGAACAGAAATGGCAAACAAGCTTTCACTCATAACGAAAGGATTCATCAAGGAGAATCCCACCTTCGTACTGGTGCTGGGAATGTGTCCCACACTGGCTACCACAACATCGGCCATCAACGGCCTTGAGATGGGCCTCGCCACACTATTTGTGCTGGTACTCAGCAACATAGCCATCTCCCTCATATCTCCGATCGTGCCCGACAAGGTGCATATACCGGTATATATCGTGGTGATAGCCACCTTCGTGACCGTCCTCCAGCTGGTGATGCAGGCTTATACCCCGTCGGTTTACAAGACCCTCGGCCTGTTCATCCCGCTCATCGTGGTGAACTGCATCATCCTCGGACGCGCCGAAGCCTTCGCCTGCAAGAACAACTGGATCGACTCGGCGCTGGACGGCCTTGGGATAGGCCTCGGTTTCACCGCCTCTCTTACCGTCATAGGCATCGTACGCGAGATACTCGGCAGCGGCTCGGTGTTCGGATGGAAGTTCATCGCCGGGGACGGCATCCTGGCCTTCGTCATGGCTCCGGGAGCCTTCATGGTGCTCGGCTATCTCCTGGTTCTGTTCAACAAGATCAAAAAGTAACGCGCTATGGAATATTTCCTCATCATAATATCGGCTATATTCGTCAATAATATAGTACTGGCGCAGTTTCTCGGCATCTGCCCGTTCCTTGGAGTGTCCAACAAACTCTCCACGGCCAGCGGAATGAGCCTCGCGGTGTGCTTCGTCATCACCCTCGCCACCGTCGTGACATATCTCGTGAACCAGTACCTGCTGGTGCCCTTCGGGCTGGACTTCCTGCAGACCATAGCTTTCATCCTGGTAATCGCGGCCCTCGTACAGATTGTGGAGATAGTACTCAAGAAGGTTTCGCCTTCGCTCTACCAGGCACTCGGCATCTACCTCCCCCTCATCACCACCAACTGCGCCGTTCTCGGCGTGGCCATCACGGTGGTGACCAAGGAGTTCACCTTCGGCAGCGCGGCTCCGCACATGCTCAACCTGGCAGAGTCCACGGTATATGCCTTCGCCACCGCCCTGGGTTACGGCCTGGCTATGGTGCTGTTCAGCGGACTGCGTGAACATCTCGCCCTCAACGACGTGCCCAAAGCCTTCAAGGGCCTGCCCGTGGCCCTAATCACCGTGAGCATCATGGCCATGGCTTTCCTCGGTTTCTCCGGAATAGTATAATTTCTCAACAAAACCAATAAAAATGAAAAAATTCCTTGCAATTGCAGTCGCCCTCCTCACTGTTGCAGCCGTAGCAGGTGCACAGCCCAGGGCCCTCGGTCTCCGCGCAGGTTACGGCGGAGAACTGTCCTACCAGCACAATCTCGGCGGAAACAACTTCGCCGAATTCGATCTCGGTTGGTTCCACCGTGGAATCGACGTGGCAGGCATCTACGACTTCATGATCTTCACCGACGGCAACTTCGGTTTCTATGCAGGACCCGGCGCCACCGTAGGTCTCTTCGCTGACAGTGAAGTCAAAAACCAGATCAGCCTGGGTGTAGGCGGTCAGGTAGGCCTCGAATACAGGTTCGCCGCAGTTCCCCTGCAGCTCTCCCTCGACTGGAGGCCCATGTGGTTCCTCGGCGGCTATGGCTTCGATTACTACGGAGCAGCACTCGGCATCCGCTACAGGTTCTAGACCTTGGCGTTGAAACTACGAGGCCGGCCCCCATCGGGGTCGGCCTCGTCCGTTATAAAGGTATTCGGGGATTATTCTCCCTTCAGGTAAGCGTCGATAGCCTCGGCTGCCTTGCGGCCTGCACCCATTGCGAGGATGACGGTGGCAGCTCCGGTTACGGCATCGCCGCCTGCGAAGATGCCCTTGCGGGTAGTGGCACCGGCTTCATCGGCGACAAGGCCTCCCCTGCGGGTACGCTCAAGGCCGGGAGTAGTCTGGGCTATGAGCGGATTGGGCGAAGTGCCGAGAGCCATGATGACGGTGTCGCACTCTATCTCGAATTCGCTGCCATCGACGGGAACGGGACTGCGGCGGCCGCTGGCGTCGGGTTCACCGAGTTCCATGCGGATGCACTTCATTGCACGTACCCAACCGTTCTCGTCGGAGAGGATCTCTACGGGATTGGTGAGCATCCGGAAATCGATGCCCTCTTCCTTGGCGTGATGCACCTCTTCCTTGCGGGCCGGCAGTTCGGCCTCGCTGCGGCGATACACTATCGTGGTATCCGCACCGAGCCTGAGGGCCGTCCGGGCTGCATCCATGGCCACGTTGCCGCCTCCGACAACGCAGCATTTCTTCCCGGCATGGATGGGGGTAAGGTAATCGTCGCGATACGCCTTCATGAGATTGTTGCGGGTAAGGAACTCGTTGGCGGAGAAGACGCCGCTCAGGTTCTCCCCGGGAATGCCCATGAAGCGGGGCAGGCCGGCACCCGTGCCGATGAACACGGCTTCGAAACCTTCATTTTCCATGAGGTCGTCGATGTCGGTAGTGCGGCCGATAATGACGTCGGTCTCTATCTTCACGCCAAGACCTGTGACCTCGTCTATTTCTTTCTGGAGGACTTTGTCCTTGGGCAGACGGAACTCGGGAATGCCGTATGCAAGAACGCCGCCGGCCTTGTGGAGAGCCTCGAAGATGGTGACGTCATATCCCCACTTTGCGAGGTCTGCGGCGCAGGCAAGCCCGGCAGGGCCGGAGCCTATTACAGCGACCTTGTGCCCGTTGGGGACGGCTTTGATTGCGACAGCCGAACCCCTTTCCCCGACGGGCCTGGCGTGCTGGTAGTCCGCCACGAACCTTTCCAGTTTGCCTATCGCGACGGGTTCGCCCTTGATGCCGAGGATACACTGGCCTTCGCACTGGGTTTCCTGCGGGCAGACCCGGCCGCAGACCGCCGGAAGCGAAGAATCCTTCGCTATGACGGCAGCGGCTGCATCGATGTCGCCTGTGACTATATGTGATATGAACTCCGGTATCTGGATGTTCACGGGACATCCGCCCACGCAGCGCGGATTCTTGCAGTGGAGGCAACGGGTGGCCTCCAACATGGCTTCTTCCTTATTGTAACCGTAAGATACTTCCTCGAAGTTGCGTGCCCGAACTTCTGGATCCTGCTCACGGACAGGGACCCTGGGAATCCTATTTGCCATAGCTTTCCATTGCAGCCGCCTCCTCCGGCTTATATTGGCGTGAGCGCCTCATGGCCTCGTCCCAGTCGACGAGGGCCCCGTCGAATTCGGGACCGTCCACGCATGAGAACATGGTTTTTCCTCCGACCGACACACGACAGGCCCCGCACATGCCGGTTCCGTCCACCATCAGCGAGTTCATGCTCACTACGACAGGGATGCCGAGCTTCACGCATGTGAGGGTGGCGAACTTCATCATGATCATCGGGCCGATCGCCACGCATCTGGTGTAGGTCTTGCCTTCGGCGGCGAGCGCCTCGAGTTTGGCAGTGCCCACGCCCTTGAACCCTACAGAGCCGTCGTCGGTGCAGAGGTAGAGGTTGTCGCACGCGCCGCCGAGTTCTTCAGTGTAGATGAGAAGGTCTTTCATCCTGGCGCCGATGATGACGTCCACGGGAATACCATGGTCATGGAGCCATTTGGCCTGGGGATAAACGGGAGCCGTGCCCAGGCCGCCGGCTATGAACACATAGCGCTGTTCCTTCAGCTCTTCGGGATCCATGTTCACGAAATCGGAAGGATTGCCGAGAGGGCCTACGACATCGGAGTAACTGTCTCCTGCCTCAAAGCCCTCCACCATCCTGTGACTGGAGGCGCCGATAAGCTGGATGACAACCGTAACTGTACCCTTTACAGGATCCGAGTCGCTGATAGTGAGAGGGATGCGCTCCCCTTTCTCTTCATCCCTTACGATGAGGAACTGTCCCGGGAGTGCGGCCTTTGCGATGCGTGGAGCCGAAATCACTATTTTGGCGATCGTCGGATTCAGCATCTGCTTTTCAAGAATCTTGAACATTTGTAAGCCTAGTTATTCAGTGGTAGTGTTTTTCTCTACAAATATAAGAAAAACACTATAATAACTCACATTTTTTTAATAATGAGAGCAGTGTAATTATAAAATAAAAGAAAACATATATGGGGATAACCCCGCGGCCGCTGTAAACCGCTATTCCGAGGCCACCTGCATGAGAAGGTCGTAAAGAGCGTCTTCGGACAGGACACCGCGCTTGAGGCCGGAGGGGAAATGGCCGGCTTCGTCCAGCTCGAAATCCTCCTTCCACAGCCCCGAGGCCATATATCCGTCCAAAGCGGCGATGTCTGCGCGGACTTCGGAGAGAGTACCTGCCGCCCTGGCCGAGCGCACCCTTTCGAAACGCTCTTCCATGTCCATCACACGTGCAGTACTGTCATCGGGAACCTCGGTGAGGCGGCCCGTAGTGGAATCGATGACAAATCCCCTGACGGAGACGTCTTGAGGCATCAATGGATGTCCCACGATATTGGCGACCGTCCTCCTTACAGATGCCCCTGTATCATGGAACCCATCCAGCCATCTGTCCAGGTCCACGCCGGCCTCCCGCATGCAGCCGATGGCTCCGTCGGAGATGCCGCGGGCCTTCATGAGGGGCAGGAATTCTCCGAAACTCATATGACAGGCCCCGCAGGAGGAATGGTGCACGACCATAACTTCCTTTACGCCCAGTTCATAGACCGCCACCAGGATCGACCTTATCGCGGAGTCCGTCAGCGAGAGCACCAGCCCGCCGGCATTCTTTATCAACTTGGCATCACCGTTCCTCAGACCGAGGGCCCTGGGAAGGAGTTCGGTGAGGCGGCAGTCCATGCAGGTGAGGACCGCCAGTTTCATGGAAGGATATTTGTCGGTGACGAAAGGAGTGTATCCTTCGGCGGCGACAAATTTCCCGTTATATTCAAGGATATCGTCTATCATGGTATCTGGCTTTTGCTGCTTTGCGTTCCGGCAGGACATCAGGACGCCCATGGGCAGGAATTGTATCGGGGGCGATTCGCCCAAAAGGATATTTGTGATTCCGCCGGGATTCGAACCCGGGACCCACAGCTTAGAAGGCTGTTGCTCTATCCAGCTGAGCTACGGAACCCTAAGGGATTGCAAAGATAGCAAAAAATTACTCGGAGGATTCTTTTTCCTGCTGTTTTTCGGCTCTTATCTCAGCGATGTCCTTGTTTTTCATGACGACTATCCTCTTGATATATGACCATATGCCCAGAGCCAGGATGATGAGCGCATGGGATTCGTGATTGAGGGTCGCGAACAGTAGGCCGGTCTCGTCGCTGAAACCATAGAGCGAAGAGATGCATACCATCAGGAGGTAATGATAGGCACCGATGCCGCCCGGAACAGGCACTATAGAAGCCACATTGCCCAGTGCGCTGAGGAACAGCGCATCCGCCAGGTCCATGCCCGAAAGCTCGGGTATCGCCTTGAGGCAGAAGTAACTCATGAACATGTACATCACCCAGATCATGGTGGTATGGATGATGTACGGCAGTTTGTTCTTCATCCGTCCGAAACTGCCCAGGCCCTGAACGAGGCCGTCCAGGATCCCGGCTACCCTGGTGAAGAACTTGCTTTTCCCCCTGTAATGATAGCTGGCCCATATGAAACCGGCCGTGAGCAGGACGACCAGGACCAGTATGACCCAGGGAAGCACCGTACCTCCGAGGGGTTTAAGTATATGACCCTTGAAAAACCCGCCGAACAAGTCCCATTTGAGGACCAGGGCAAGGACGAAGGTGATGAAGATGAACAGGAAATCCCATGCCCTCTCCATTATCATGGTGCCGAATACCGTCTGGAAAGGCACATTCTTGCTTGTTATGAGCCCGGCCCGTATGGGCTCGCTGGAACCGGGGAGCACCAATCCTCCAAGATTGCCTATGTTGTTGGCATCCCAGCAACGTCCGTACCTTATGCGGGAGTCCAGCGGCTTGAGAAGCTGCTTCCAGCGTTGGGCACGGAAGACGAGCGCCAACACCGCCGAAAACGCATATCCGATCATCCACAACCAGCGGGTGTTCTTGAGCCCTGTGAGGAAAGACGCCCAGTCGATCTTGCGCACAACCAGCCAAACCAGCACCGCGGCCAGCACGAATGAAACGCCATACTTGAGTACATTTCCCAGTTTCTTGCCCATACGGGTGCAAAGGTAATGATATTCCGCCAATTTTCATTAAATTTGTAATCTAATGCAACCACAGATGAAATCCATCCTCGGCATAGGCAACGCCCTCACCGACGTCCTTGCCATACTCCCCGACGATTCCCTGCTCAGGGAATATCATCTTCCTCTCGGAAGCATGCAGCATGTCGACATGGAAACAGGAGACCGCATATGGACCGCCCTGAAGGAAATAGGCGTCAAATACGTTCCCGGGGGGTCGGCGGCCAACACCATTACATGCACATCGATTTTCGGCATGCCCTCGGGTTACATCGGCAAGATAGGCGACGACGAACTCGGCAGCCTCTTCAAGAGCACCATGGAGCAGTATGGCGTCAAGACCACCATGCTCCGCAGCGAGAAATCCTCCGGCAGGTGCATGGTGTTCATCACCGGCGCCAATGCCGAACGCACCTTCGCCGACTACATGGGAGCAGCGCTGGAAATGGGTCCCGAAGACCTCAAGGACGAGTATTTCCATGGGTATGATTACTTCCACATCGAAGGATACCTGGTCCAGAACCAGGAACTCATAGCGAAGGCGGTGCAGATGGCCAAGGCCGCAGGATGCATCATCAGCATAGACATGGCCTCCTACAACGTGGTGGAAAGCAACGACGCCTTCTTGCACAACCTCATCGACAAATACGTCGACATAGTGTTCGCCAACGAGAGTGAAAGCCGGGCTTTCACCAAATGCGACTCTCCACTGGACGGCCTCAGGGAGCTCTCGAAGATGTGCACTACTGCCATAGTCAAGGTTGGCAAGGATGGAAGCTGGCTGAAACGGGGAGAAGAAGAACACTACATTCCCGCATGGCCGGCCATTCCCGTGGACGGCACCGGAGCTGGGGACACTTATGCCGCCGGTTTCCTTTACGCCCATTCCCTCGGCATGCCCCTCAAGATTTGCGGCGAGGTAGGCAGCATCATCGCAGCCAAGGTTGTGGAGGTGGTAGGCACCAAGATAGACGTTCCCCGCTGGAGGGAAGCAAAACAGGAAATCCGCGAATTGATGGCAAGGTACGATGGATAATCCCCTTCAAAATATAAAGAGCGCGGTACTCCTCGTGGACGGGGACGCCCCAGACTGCGCGGAAGTATCCGCAAAAGCGGAGGAATATTTCCGCGGCAAAGGCATATCCCTGAAGTTGTATCCCGTAAGGAGGAAAAGGCTCCTCAGGTGCGACAGGCAGGCCGACCTCTTCATATCCCTTCTTCCCGAAAAGAGCTTCAACCTCCGTATGGCCGCCAGACGCAGCCTGGCACCCTTCAAGATCGGGCGCTTCCCTATGGGGGAAAAGGTCTTCGACATCATCGTTAGCGCACCGGAAGGGACGGAAGCTGGCCAGGTGGAAATATTCGCACTGATGACGGAAATAATGGACAAGATAAAATGAACCTGAGTAAATCACTCACAGACGGCCTGAAAGGCTTCAGCATGGGAGCCGGCGTGTTCCCCGGCGTCTCCGCCGGGACCATCGCCCTTATGACGGGCATATTCCAGCCCCTGATCGCCTCCCTGGACGCCCTCCTTACCATCTCCAACTGGAAGATGCTCCTCAAAGGCGACTTCAAAGGGTTCTGGAAGGCTGTCAACGGACGGTTCCTCCTGGCGGTCGGCATCGGCACCCTGCTAGGATTCATAGTGCTGGCAAGGGCCGTGGAATGGACCCTCGCCCACTATCCCATCCCTACCTGGGCGTTCTTTTTCGGGCTGATCCTCGTCTCGACGATATGGCTGATGACGGACATCAAAGGATGGAAGGCCTCCGATTTCGCATGGGCGGCCTTCGGTGCAGCCATAGGCATCGGGCTGTGCCTCATCTCCCCTTCCGGGGGCGAGACCAACACTTCCTGGTGGTACACATTCCTGAGCGGGGCGCTTGGGGTGTGCTCCATGATACTCCCCGGCATCTCCGGAAGTTTCATACTGGTGATAATGGGCAACTTCGACTACATGCTGGATGTCCTCAACAATTTCCAGTGGGGCCCGCTTCTGGTGTTCGTGCTGGGATGCGCAGTCGGCATCGTGCTTTTCTCGAAAGCCCTTCACTGGCTTCTGGCTCACCATGAAAGGCCGACCATGCTCACGCTTTTCGGCCTGGTGCTGGGTTTCCTCATGAAGATATGGCCCTGGGCCGACGCCAAGTCCATTGCGGACGCACAGGTCCTCCGCACAGGATCCGCCGTCCCCGTCGACATGCAGATACCCCTCGCCATAATCTTCTTCCTCATCGGCGCCGCTGCGGTAGCTGCCGTGGAAACGATCTCTCACAAAAAACAATAAAACCGAAACCGAAATGTATCTCCTTGGTTATGATGTTGGCAGCTCATCCGTAAAAGCCTCCCTCGTGGATTCCCAAAGCGGCGAATGCGTGGCCTCGGCTTTCTACCCCAAGAGCGAAGCTCCCATAGCTTCCCCCAAGCCGGGCTGGGCCGAACAGGACCCCGACGACTGGTGGGAATACGTCAGGATGGCTACGAAGGACGTAATGACCGGATTCTCTCCGGAATCCATAGCCGCCATCGGCATCTCTTACCAGATGCACGGGCTGGTGTGCGTAGGCAAAGACCTCAAACCGCTCAGACCGGCCATCATCTGGTGCGATTCCAGGGCCGTGCCATACGGGCAGAAGGCCTTCGAGGCCATCGGAGCGGAGAAGTGCCTCGGGCATCTGCTCAACTCCCCCGGCAACTTCACGGCGGCGAAACTGGCCTGGGTGAAGGAAAATGAACCGGAAGTATATGAAAACACCTACAAGTTCATGCTCCCGGGCGACTACATCGCCATGCGCCTCAGCGGCGACCTGTGCACGACTGTAAGCGGCCTCTCGGAAGGCATCTTCTGGGATTTCAAGGAGAACAAGACGGCGGACTTCCTCCTGGACTGGTTCGGCCTGGACAAGGAGCTCATCCCCCCGATCCGGCCCACTTTCTCGGAACAGGGCCGTGTGAGCGCAGCCGCCGCCGGGGAACTCGGGCTCAGGAAGGGCATCCCCATCACCTACCGTGCCGGGGACCAGCCCAACAACGCCCTCAGCCTGGGCGTCCTGGAGCCTGGCGAGATAGCCTCCACTGCTGGCACTTCAGGAGTAGTTTACGGAGTGCTCGACAGCGTGAACTATGACACCCTTTCGCGCGTAAACACCTTCGCCCACGTCAACCATACCTCCGGGAAGACCCGCCTGGGAGTCCTCCTTTGCATCAATGGCACCGGGATACTGAACTCCTGGGTCAAGCACAATATCGTGCCTGAAGGCCTGTCGTACGACGGCATGAACAAGGTCGCCGAGGAAATCCCCATCGGCTGTGACGGAGTGAGCATCCTTCCTTTCGGGAACGGTGCGGAAAGGATGCTGCAGAACCGTAACTGCGGGTGCAGCATCAACGGTCTCGACTTCAAGCGCCACAGTTGGAAACACCTGGTCCGCGCCGAACAGGAAGGCATCGTTTTCTCGTTCAAGTACGGCATGGACATCATGAAGGGCATGGGAATGCACATCAGCAAGATACGCGCGGGCAAGGCCAACATGTTCCTGAGCCCGGTTTTCCGCAACACCCTCGCAGGTGTGAGCGGGGCGCGCATAGAGCTCTGCAACACGGACGGCAGCATCGGAGCCGCCAAGGGTGCGGGCATAGGCGCCGGCATCTACAAGACTCCGGCCGAAGCTTTCGAGAGCCTCGAGGTGCTCGAGGTCGTCGAACCCAGGGAAGGCGTGCAGTATGCGGCCGCATACCAGCGCTGGAAGGAACTGATCCCGGTATCCACCGCCCCCATCAAATGAATCCGCATATCAGCAACTGTCAGGACACAACCGAAAAACAACAGAATATGGCAAAGAAAGAGTACTTCCCTCAGATAGGAAAGATCCCGTTCGAGGGCAAAGAGAGCAAGAATCCTCTCGCATTCCATTATTATGAACCCGAAAAGATAGTGCTGGGCAAGCCCATGAAAGACTGGCTGAAGTTCGCCATGGCATGGTGGCACACCCTGGGCCAGGCGTCCGGCGACCAGTTCGGCGGCCAGACCCGCTGCTACGAATGGGACAAGGCGTCCGACCCCCTCCAGAGGGCCAAGGACAAGGCCGACGCAGGTTTCGAGATAATGGAGAAACTCGGTATTGAATATTTCTGCTTCCATGACATAGACCTCGTGGAGGATACCGACGACATCGACCTCTACGAAAAGAACATGGTGGCCATCACCGACTACCTCAAGGAGAAGATGGCCGGCACAGGCATCAAGAATCTCTGGGGAACGGCCAACGTATTCGGTCACAAACGCTACATGAACGGTGCGGCCACCAATCCCGACTTCGACGTAGTGGCCCGCGCGGCAGTGCAGATCAAGAACGCCATCGACGCAACCATCAAACTCGGAGGCACCAACTATGTATTCTGGGGCGGGCGCGAAGGCTACATGAGCGTGCTCAAC
>CAJOQW010000034.1 GCA_905236955.1 uncultured Bacteroidales bacterium | reverse complement strand
GGGGAAAGCTTTGGAAGACCCGCCGTTGGACACGCGTCCGTTGGAGTACGGACGTTCGCCATTGGAGACGTTCCAGGTGAGCGGATACTCGAATATGGATTCGTCGGCATAGCCTATGTCGTTGTCGAGCGTCTGCTGGAAAAAGTACTGGTAGGGATTGCCGAACTGCTGCCCGGCCTTGGTCGTCGCCCTCGGGTCGGTAGTGTGGAAGACTACGTTGCCGGGATTGTCGATGACGGCCTTGAAGTAGGTCTGGGCCTTCTTCACGTAGTCCTTCCAGTCGGCGCGGCGGGCATAGAAAGCGTTTTCGGCATTGGCGTTGGGCTTTGCCTGGGGGTGGTTCTCCCATGCGACTTCGCTGCCTTCGCCATTGGTGTACTTGAGGTCGGAACGCCGTGTTTGGTATCCGGCGGCATCCATGCATATGACGGCGAGGGAAGCCTCGGCGAAAGTGCGCGAGAAAGCGTTCTTGTCGGAGCCGTAGCCGGGTACGGAGCCGCAGCGGTACATGTGCGGGATGACCTTTTCGAGGTCGGCGATGATGACGTCGTAGATGGAGTCGCGCGGCGCGATGCCTGAGGCCGAAGCACCGGGCTTCGTGGTGAAGGGTACGTCACCCCAGTACCTGATGAGCATCTGGTACATGGTTGAACGCGCAACCATGGCCTCTCCGTAGAGCTGGCTGAGTTCGGTGGGCTCGCTGGCCGACATGAAGTCGTTGAACGACTCCGACTCTTCCAGGGCCGCGATGATGTTGTTGGCCGCGGCAATGGTCTGGTAGAAGTTGGAGAAATCGCCGTACTGCTCGTTGATATTGTAGCTGGAAGTCATCTTCCCGTTTTCGTAGAAGCTTTCAGGGACATGGCGCTGGAGCTGGTTGCTGTATCCTTCGGGATGGCGGCTGTCATCGCCTCCGGGAAGGTTGACGCAGTAGAAATTACCGTTGCCGTAGCAGTCTCCGTCGAAGACTCCCTGCCAGAATGAGTACACTTGCTTCATCGCGGCCTGGGTGTTGGCAGTGCTGGAGAATACGAATTCCTTGTCCACGAGACCGTTGTCTTTCGGAGCGAGGAAATCGGCGCAGGATGCCAGCAGGACAGTCCCTGCAAGGCATGCCAAGATGTTGATGTAATGCTTGATATTCATCTCGATCAATTGATTAGAATGTTACGCTGAGACCGGCAGTGACCGTGATGGGCCTTGGGTAGTTGCCGTTGTCGAATCCGGGCCTGAGGTTGGCGTTGGACGCGTTGGAGTCGGGCACGGTTTCGGGATCGAGTCCGGAATATCCGGTGAGCACGAAGAGGTTGGTCCCGGTCACATATACCCTGAGGTTGGAGAGCTTGACCCTTTCGAGCAGGGTGTCCGGCACGGTATAGCCAAGCGTGAGGTTGTTGCAGCGGAGGAACCCGCCGGGTTCGATGAACTGCGAGGTGGTGTAGCCGGCCTCGGAGAGGCAGACGGGATACTTCGCGTTCTTGTTGAGTGCGTTGAGAGCAGCGGGGTCCGTCACCATGTAGATGTTGCCGTTCTGGTCGACGTCGTAGAGCTTGTAGCAGTCGTTGACGTACGCGAGACGGTTGCGCCCGAAATAGGAGTCCTTGTTTGCGAAGTCGGTCGAGGACATGCCTGCGGCGTTGTAGATATATCCGTCGAGCTGGTAGGTGAAGTGCCCGGTGAAGTCGAAGTTCTTCCAGTTGGCCTGGAATCCGAAGCCTCCGGTGTGGTGGGGCTGCATCTCGGCGATGACGCCGTAGTCGGCGGCGGTGGCGCCATCCTTACCGTCAAGGTCCTTGAACCTCACTGCTCCGGGGAATGCTATCTGTCCGTTTGGCCTTATGGCGTCGAGGTCGGTGCTGGTGTAGCTGGCGACCTGTGTGTCGCTGATGCCGGGCTTGAGGGTATAGACACCGTTGGCATAGGTGAAGTCGTCGACGGTGTAGAATCCGCATCCTTCTGCGATGTAGCCGTTGACGAGGCCGATCGGACGTCCTACTTCGATGACATAGTCATAGGCGGGCTTCATGTCGGACCCGCCCCAGCCGGTGCGCTGGTTGGCGTTGGCGCTGGGGTCGATCCAGTCGAGGTTGTTGTTGTTGAAGGAGTGGTTCCAGTTGACGGAGAGCTGGAAGTCGCGGTTGCGTACGATGCCTGCGTTGAGGGAGAGTTCGATACCCTTGTTGGAGGTCTGTCCGACGTTCTGGTACTGGTAGGAGTAACCGGTGGTGTTGTCGATGGGCATCCTCATGAGCAGGTCTTTGGTGGTGTTCCAGTAGAAGTCGAGGCTACCGCGGAGCCTTGTCTTGAAGAAGCTGAAGTCGAAGCCGGTGTTGCGGGAAATGGTGGTCTCCCACTTGAGGTCGGGATTAGCGAGAAGTTCGCCGGGCTTGTAGATATTGTAGTCCACGCCGTCCATGTTGACGACATCGGTGGTCCAGGTCTCTTCCCAAAGGTTGGAACTGATGCCGTCGGACCCTGAGGTACCATAGGACAGGCGGTATTTGAGTTCGTCGATCCAGCTCCTGGTCTCCTTCATGAAGGGTTCGTCGGATATGCGCCAGGCGAAGGCTGCGGCGGGGAAGTATCCCCAGCGGTGGTTGGGTGCGAACTTGCTGGAGCCGTCCGCACGGAAGGTGGCGGTGAACAGGTACCTTCCCAGGAGGGAGTAGTTCGCACGTCCGAAGAATGAGAGCGTGTTGGAGGGTACCGTCACGGTGTTGCTGAAGGAGTTGAGGTTGACGAGTGAGGTGTCGTAGTTCTTGAACATGGCGAACGCCTGCTCGTACGAGAGGTCGGAGGAATATCCGTAGGCGCGGAGCTCCCTGTCGCTCTGGGTGTTGGTGAGCATCTCGTGGCCGAGGAGGAAGTTGAGGCTGTGGTTCTTGCTCAGGCCCTGCACTGTGTAGTTCAGGGTATTGGTCCAGCGTGTGCGGGTCGAGAACGAGTCATTCAGCCGAGCCTGGTTGTAGGTGGAGCCCCCGATGCTGTTGCCGCCGTCCCAGCGCTCGCGCTTCTGCCAGCCGCGTGAGAGGGTGACCTCGGTGCGTGCGATGAGGCCGCTGAAGGGGTTCCATGTGAGTCCGCCGGTGCCGCGGAGGTTATGCCTGCGGTTGAAGTCCTCGAGGTTGTAGGTGACGAGGAGCGGGTCGTATTCCTTCTCCACGTTCACGTCGCCCTGTCCGAGGAGGGCCGGATTGTCTATGCCGAGGGGATTGAGTACCGGACGATAGTAGTAGTTGGAAGCTCCGGTATAGTCGCCGTCGCCCCAGCTGTGGTTCTCGAAGTACCTGACGTCGAAGTTGGCAGAAAGCCTGTCGGTGACCTTCTGGTTGAGTTTGAAGGTTACGTTGTACCTTTCCCTCTGGTTGCGGATGTGTGTGCCGTTGTCGCTGAGGAAGTTGAAACCGATGGAGTAGTTGGTGGCCTCGTTGCCGCCGCTGAGGGTGATGTCGTGGTTCCAGGTGCTGGACGACTTGAGGACGTCGTCCATCGGGTTATGTACGGGAACATTGGCATAATCTGCGTAGTGGTTGCCGTTCTCGGTGCCGAGTCCGTAGTACTTTGCAACGTTCTCGCCATACGACTTTCCGTAGAAAGTCGCATAGGACCACTGCCAGAGGACGAACTCCTGTGTGTCGAGGACATCGTAGTAGCGCGGAGTCTCCCTGAACTGGTAGTACATGTTGTAGCGTACATGGACGCGTCCCTGCTTGGCGGACTTGGTGGTGACGAGGATGACGCCGTTGGCGCCGCGTGCACCGTAGATTGCGGTGGAGGAGGCGTCCTTCAGCACGTCGATCGATTCGATCTCGTCGGACGGGATGTCGGCAAGGGAGCCGGATACGCCGTCGATGAGGACGAGGGGCTCGTTGCTCTGGGTGATGGAATTGCCGCCGCGGACGCGGATGCTGGCGGAAGAACCTGCCGCTCCCGATCCCGAGGACACGCGTACGCCGGGGAGTCTGCCCTGGATGGCCTGTGTGGCATTGGCAACCGGCATTTCGGCTATTTCCTTCGAGGTGAGGGAGGCTACCGACCCGGTGAGGTCGCGCCTCTTCACGGTCTGGTAACCGATCACGACCGTCTCGTCGAGCAGGAGGACGTCGTCTTCAAGGGCGAAGTTGATTATGGACTGTCCTGCGACGGCGGTTTCCTTGTCGGCATAACCGATGCAGGAGGCCACGAGGACGGCTCCGTCGGGAACGTTGAGGGAATACTCGCCTTCGACGCCGGTGACGGCACCGATGGTGGTGCCCTTCACGACGACGCCGGCGCCGATGATGGGTTCTCCGTTCTTGTCTACGACGGTTCCGCTCACGTGATTCTGGGCAAATGCCACGGTCATTCCAAGAAGTAGGGACAACCCGGCAAAGACCATTTTCAAATGATTGTTCATCATGGTTGGTTAAATTAGTTAATAAATAGGTTGATATGGTTTGGTTATAGTTTGCTTATCAAAGCAGGCATAAATCAAACAAATTTAATAACTAATACTTTTTCTTGCAAATATTTTGCTAAAAAAACGCCGACCCTCTTGATGGGGTCGGCGTCTTTGATGGATCCGGAAAGATCAGTTGTCCATTTCGAGTGATGCCCAGATGAGCGGGCCGATGCCCTTGGGGTCGTTGTCCCTGATCTTTTCGTGGATGTAGTAATCGTAGTCTCCTGAACGGTTCCCGTCGCCGCCGAGTCCGGCTACCGCGCAGCATCTGGTGAGGCTGACTGTACCGTCTTCATTCTTAACAACAAAAGTCTTCAGGAGATTCTCGTAGCATTTGACGGCATATTCCTTCATCGAGGCCGGCAGATAACCGAGCCTTATGCCCTTGAGCATGGCGTAGGTGAACATGGCCGTGCAGGTTGCCTCCACGTAATTGCCCTCGCGACCGGGCTGGTCGAGGACCTGGTACCATGTGCCCGTCTGCGGGTCGGTATATTGCGGAAGGACCTCGAAGATGCCGTTGAGGATGGCTATCACACTGTCCCTTCCCGGTGTGTTTTCGGGAACGTAGGGGAGTGTTTCCACTATACCCATGCAGTACCACCCGAGGGCACGGCCCCAGGCATGCTTGCTCTGGCCGGTTTCGGGGTCGCACCAGAACATCTGGTGGGATGAGTCCCATGCGTGCCTGTACAGTTTGGTGGCCGGGTCGTAGGTGTATTTGGCCACGGTGATGAACTGGTGCATGATGTCCTCGAAACAGGCCGCTTTGGTAGCCTCGGGCTCATAACGCTGGGTGTATTGGGCGTAGAACGGCTGGGCCATGTAGAGGCCGTCCAGCCACATCTGCTCGGTGTACCTGAGCTTGTGCCAGAACCCGCCTTCCTTGGTGCGGGGATGGGTGTCGAGCTGCTTGCGGACATTGTCCATGGCCTTGCGGTATTTTTCTTTTCCCGTCTTGTCGTACAGATAGAACAAAGTATTGGCCGGGCAGACGAGGTCGGTGGAGTACTTGGCAAGGTCGTAGTTGGTTATGGAACCGTCTTCGGCGATGGCGGTGTCGTACCATTTGTCCACATAGCGGAAGATGGTGTCGTTGCCGTAGCGGTCATATACGTCGAGGAAACTCTTCATTTCCAGGCCCGGGGTGTAGTTCCAATTTATCTTGCCCCTGGACCAGTCGATTTCGAATGGTTCGGGCCAGCGGGTCATTTCACTTTTCACCACCTGCATCGAGAGGGGGTCTTCTCCCTTGCAGGAAGATATGGAAAAAGGGAGTGCGAGCATCGATGCCGCAAGTAAGATTGTCTTGAAATTCATATGATTAAACCTCCATATTTAAATAATCAATTCAATTGACGGTTATTTATTGTCTTCGGGATTCCATTTTATCCCGTCCTCTTCCTCGAACATCACCCGCCCGAAAGTGTATGCGGCGGCTTGTTTCGCAGAGAGCTGATGGCTCCACTTGACACGGTCTTTCTTCCCGTAAGCCCCGGGGCCGTAGTTGCCGTATTCGGCGTAGAAGGAATTCTTCTTGGTGTCGGGCTTTCCCGGACCTTCCCAGTCGTGCCATCCTTCAGGGACGATGTGCGGCCCCATCTCGCATTCAATGAATACTGTTTTGGCATAGGAGCGCCAGGGGCGGCCCAGATAGCATTTCGTTACCCCGGGAGCAGCCGTGAGACGGCATTTGTAGAAAACATAGCCGTAAGGCTGCCCCTTTGGTGTGGATGCGGCCGTGATGTAGCTGTCCGCCTTGGAGCGTATCTCGCAGTTTTCGAAAAACGCCCTGCTCGCCCCGAAGATGAAGTCGGTGGTGCCTTCTATGTAACAGTCCTTGAAATAGATGCGCTTCTGGCCGCGGTCCTTGCCCCAGTAGCCATAAGTATAAACGGTGTCCTGGTTGCCGAGGAAACGGCAGTTCTTGAAATAGATGAAATCGCCGTCGATGTGCACCGCAACGGCCTGGGCTACGGGGCCGGCGCTGTTCTCGAAGCACAAGCCCTCGAAAGTCACGTAGCTGGAATGCACGTAGAAGGCCGCGCTGCCTGAAGTCCCCATGGGGAGTCCCGTAACCGGATGGATCATCCCGGCGTGGGTGTCGTAGCTGAGTTTGGTGCAATCCGCCCCTTCGCCCTTGATGTGGAGACGGAACTTGTTGTGGGGGATGATCACCCTTTCACGGTATGTGCCGGCCTTGACAAGGATGGTGGTTATCCGTCCGTGTGAGTAGTCGGGACAGGCGTTGACGGCTTCCTGCACGGTGGCATAGTCGCCGCTTCCGTCAGCTGCGACCACGATGTCGTAGTCTTTCGCTAAAGCGCTTACCCCCATGAACAGGAGCAGTGCTATGGAAAGGATCCTTCTCATTCCTGCGGGATGGTCTTCACGTTCTCGGTAGTGACGTTTTCGACATAGCGCATGTCGATACCGTTCCTGGCCCTGAATATGCAGTTGGTGAATTGTACGTTCTTGACCGGTTTCTCGGGCAGGCCGTTTATGAAGATGGCGCTGCCGGCTCCGTTGCAGACCACATTGTTCACCCTTATGTCGCGGAATTCGGGAGTGGTTTCGTCTGCCTCGGGCACGATTTCCTGGACATTGCCGTCCTTGTCCACCTCGGTGGCGGGCTTGCCGGCGTAATAGAGGTTGAAGATCACGGCGTCGCCTATGATGTCCTTCATGTAGATGTTCTCGATGTCGATGTCATGGACGACACCGCCGCGGCCGCGCGTGCTCTTGAAACGAAGACCCACATCCGTACCTATGAAGGAGCAGTTGCGTACTTTGATATTGGAGACGCCGCCGCTCATCTCGCTGCCGATGACGAATCCGCCGTGGCCGGCATATACGGTGCAGTCTTCGATAAGCATGTTCTTGCTTTCCAGGCCCTTCCTGCGGCCGTCCTCGTTCTTGCCGGACTTGAGGCATATGGCGTCGTCGCCTACGTCGAAACTGCAGCCCTGAAGATGGACTCCGTCACAGGCGTCTATGTCTATGCCGTCGCCGTTCTGGCTGTATGAGGGATTGCGCACGGTGATATTTTTCACTTCGATGTCCTTGCTCCAGAGCAGATGGATGTTCCAGCAGGGGGAGTTCTCGAAGGTGCAGCCTTCGAGCAGTACGCCCTCGCATTCGCGTATGAGCACCAGTTCGGGGCGGAAGAAGCGTTTGATTTCGTTCACGTCGAGGGCTGAATCGGGATTGTTGAAATCTGCGCCCGCATAAGCCTTCATGTATCCTTCGTCGGGGAACCAGTTCTTTCCGTCTTCACTCAGGACGCCTCCCATCTGGAGATACCGGTTCCATAGGTCTTCGGATGCCTTGCTCTTCTTGAGCACTCGCCAGGCTTGTCCGTTGCCGTCGAAAATGCCCTCGCCGGTTATGGATATGTTCTTCTGTCCCACGGCGTTGATGGGCGCGAGGCAGCGTTTGGTCTCGATCCCTTCGAAATTGGCATCCTGGACAGGGTATAGGTCGGGATCGGTGGAGAATACCACAACGGCGTTCCTCTCAAGATGCAGGTTGACCCCGCTCTTCAGGGTGATGGGGCCGGTGAGCCAGACGCCGGCGGGGACGGTGAGTTTCCCTCCTCCGTGCGAGGATATTTCCTCGATGGCGCTGGCGAAGGCCCCGGTGTTGAGGGTTATGCCGTCGGGCACCCCTCCGAACTCAGTCAGGGAAACGTCCTTTGAACAGGAGAACAACAACGGCAGCAAAGCCGCAAATGCCAGGATTCTTTTCATATGATGGTTATTTAAAAAATTTTGCAAGGTCCGGAATCTCAGCCTTTATAGAATCGCATACGATTTCGCAATTGCGGCGCGCCCCGATTTCAGTGGAATGTGTGTTGTCCTGCCTTCCGTCGGGAATGGCCTTGACCGTGCCGGGTTCCACCCACATGAAATATGGCCTGGAGGCGCTGTCGCCCGCGGCCCTTATCCAGTCGAGCGTGGCCGTCTCCATATCTATAAGCACGGTGCCCGTTTCCCGGGCGACCGCCCTCATCGCGGCCGGATACTCGCCGTGGGTATGCTCGTCCAGGACTCCGTCCGTGAAGGCCCTGCGGGCAACCGGGGTGAGGAGCACGGGAGTCGCGCCCATTTCGCGGGCCGTCTTTATGAACAGCCTGAGGTTGTCCTGGTATTCTCCCCATGGGGCGGTGTAGCGCTGGGGACTGTTTATTTTTTCATCATTGTGCCCGAACTGTATGAAGATATAATCCCCGGGCAAGGTGTGCACCTTGACCGAATCCCAAAGGCCTTCGTCGATGAAACTTTTGCTGCTGCGGCCGTTCTTGGCGTAATTCATCACCGTGACATTGTCCTTGAAGCAGTCGCCGAACACCATCCCCCATCCCCTTTCCGGATTGCCTCCGGTGGTGTCCTTGTCGGCCATGGTGGAGTCGCCCATCATGTGGATGGTGAAAGATTTCGGCCTGTTGCAGGATAGCGGCAGGGTTATGCATGCCAGTAGCAAAAATGTAGTTTTCAGTGTGTTATTGTGCATAATCATGTAAATATAAAAAAATCTCCGACAAAATGCAATCGTTTGCAAGTTGCCGGAGAAACAAAAGGGGGATTATTGTCAGTATTTGTACGGGCAATGGTCGGCGGGAAGCCAGTCTTCGGCATATTCCGAGAAGGAAGATGCTGAGAAAATATTGGCCACGGTATATTGGGCGGCCTCATCGTCGGTGAGCTGGCGTCCTCCCATCTCCCTCATGGCGAGACGGTCTTCTGCGGCTCCCGGGCCGGTGAAACGGGGTTGGGCTGCCGCTTCCAATGTGGACAGGATGGCTGTCAGGAACAATAAAACTTTTATGTGGCGCTTCAGCATCGGTTACCTGCAAATTTAAACAAATCGTCCAAAGCTTGCAAACGTTTGCAAAAATATTGTTATATTTGTTCGTATGAGAAAACTCCTCCTTGTCGCAGCGCTGTCGCTGCTCGCCTGGGCCTCCTCCGCCGAGAACTATCCTTACAGGTCGGATTACCTGTTCGTCACCGTACCCGACCACTCCGACTGGTTGTACGAGACAGGCCAGAAGGCCGTTGTCGAAGTGGAATTCTACAAGTACGGCATACCCCGCGACGCCGAGGTCCGGTACGAGATAGCGGACGATATGCTCCAGGCGGACAAAAAGGGTGTTTTCCGCCTGAAAGGAGGCAGGGGCAGGGTGGACATCGGGACGCGCAAGACCCCTGGCTTCCGGGACCTGCGCCTTTCCCTCGAGGTGGACGGCGTGGAATACCGCCACCATGTCAAGCTGGGCTTCGGGGTGGATAGGATAGAACCGTTTACCAGGGAGCCGGATGATTTCATGGCGTTCTGGCAGGCCAATAAGGAACAAGCGTCGAAGTTTCCCCTCACGTACACCAAAGAACTCGCGAAAGAGTATTGCACTCCCGCGTTCGATGCCTATCTGGTGCGTCTCTATATCGACCTCGGCCAGTCGGTCTATGCCTATCTCTTCTGCCCCAAAGGCGCGAAAGACCGCAGTTGCCCTGTGGTGCTGTGCCCTCCCGGGGCCGGCATCAAGACGATCAAAGAACCGTTGCGGCACCGTTATTATGCGGACAGCGGATGCATAAGGATGGAAATGGAGATCCACGGCCTCGACCCGCGCATCAGCAATGAACATTTCGCCGAGTTTTCCGCGGCTTTCAATTCCCGCGACAACGGATATCTTACCAACGGTGTCGAAAACCGTGACCGCTACTACATGAAGCACGTCTATCTCGCCCTGGTAAAGGCGATAGACCTGCTTACCTCCCTTCCGGAATGGGACGGGAAGAACGTCGTGGTGCAGGGCGGCAGCCAGGGCGGGGCCCTCTCGCTGGTGGCGGCCGGTCTCGACGATAGGGTAACGCAGTGCATCGTAAACCATCCCGCCCTCGCCGACATGGCGGGTTATTGCGAGGAAGGCCGCACCGGCGGCTATCCCCATATGAACCGCATCCCCGGCCTGCTGGACAACAAGGACGTCGTCAATACCCTTGCATACTATGATGTCGTGAATTTCGCCCGGCACATCACCTGTCCGGTCTATATGACCTGGGGTTACAACGACGACACCTGCCCGCCCACCACTTCGTATGCGGTCTGGAACGTTCTCGCCTGTCCCAAGGAATCCCTTATAACCCCCATCAACGAGCACTGGACCTCGGAAGAAACCGAAAGGGGCCATTGCGAGTGGATGCTCAAGCACCTGAAATGACGAAACCCACCATAGTTGACATAGCGAATGAACTCGGCATAACGCCCTCGACCGTATCGAGGGCCCTCGCAGGCAATGCAAACGTGAAGGAGTCCACCCGCAAGGCAGTCATGGACTGCGCCAGAAAAATGGGTTATGAGCGTAACGACCTGGCTTCGGACTTCCGCAGGGGAGTGGCGCATACCGTGGGCATCATCGTTCCCAGGATCAACCGCGAATTCTTCAGCAGCATCATCAGTGCTGCGGAATCGGTCTTCGTGGAAGCTGGTTATACCGTCGTCATCTGCCAGACCCACGAGAAGGCCGAGGACGAGAGGCGTGCACTCAAGACCCTGGCCAGCAGCAGGGTAGCCGGCATCCTCATCTCCCATTCCGCCGAGACTATCGACGGGAAGGACATAAGGGAAACCCTCGCGGGGAGCAATATCAAGTTGGTCCAGTTCGACCGCGTATTCCCGTCCCTGCCGGGCTCGGTGGTGGTAAACGATGATTTCAACGGGGCGTATGCCGCTACAAGGCATCTGATAGCCAACGGTTACAAACGCATAGGGGCCCTTGTCGGTTACCTTGACACCGACTCTTTCCGCAACCGGTTCGAAGGTTACAAGGCTGCGCTGACGGATGCCGGAATGCAATATGACGCCAGTATCGTCTATAAGGAAACCATCGTCCCTGAAACAGGCTATTCATGTGCCTCCATGGCGATCGATGCCGGATGCGACGCCCTCTACTCTTCGGGGGATTTCTCCGCCCTCGGAGCTCTCGAATGTGCGCGGGACCGGGGCCTGGACATCCCCGGGGATTTCGGCATAGTGGGCACGGCCAACGAGAAATTCGGTGCCATGATTGCCCCTTCCCTGAGTTCGGTGGACCAACATTCCGCCGAAATCGGCTCCAATGCTGCAAAAGAAATGCTGAGGCTCCTTTCCGGCAAGTCGGAGGGCGGAAGCATCACGGTGGGTACCAGTCTCGTGGTACGCCGCTCCTCATCCCGAAACTCCAAGTAATCC
>CAJOQW010000033.1 GCA_905236955.1 uncultured Bacteroidales bacterium | reverse complement strand
GGTCGGTGAGGATTACGCCGTATCTGAGTTCGGAATCGACTCCGGCCGTAAAGAGAAGATCCATCTTGCCCCGGGCGGTGGATTCGTAATGATCATAGATAAGATATGAAAAGATTGATATATATTGCCTTCCTGCTGCTTCTGGCAGCGTGCGGCACTCCCAGGAACGAGGAGCATACCCTGCATCTGCTCACCACGAACGACGTGCATGGGCGCTGGTTCTCATCGGATTATGTAGGCAAAGGTACAAGAGAAAGCCTTTTGGCTGTCAATTGGTACGTGGACAGCATCCGCAACGCCGTCGGCGAGGAGAATGTGCTCCTGATCGATGCAGGCGACTGCCTTCAGGGAGACAATGCCAGCTACTACTATAATTACGTGGACACCAAGTCCGAGCATCTTTTCACCCGTCTTATGGCATATATGAAATACGATGCTGTCACTGTGGGGAATCACGATATCGAGACTGGCCATGCTGTCTACGACAGGGTAAACAAGGAGCTTAAACGCCACGGAATCCCTTTCCTTGCCGGAAATGCGATCCGTAACGATAATGGAAAACCCTATTTCCAGACATATAAGGTGTTCGAACGTGCCGGCATGAAGGTTCTTGTGCTCGGTTATACCAATTCACACAACCCTGCCTGGATGGATGAGAGCCTTTGGAGCGGCATGCACTTCGTAAGCCTGATCCCCAGGGTACAGGAAGATGTGGACATGGCAGTTGCCAAAGAAAAGCCGGACGTGGTAATAGTATCGGTTCATTCGGCAACAGGAAACGGCAAAGGAGAGTCTATCGGAGCACAGGGAAAGGACCTTTATGATTCGCTGAAGGGCGTAGATTTCGTGGTATGTTCGCACGATCACAAACAGGTAATCATATGTGACGGGAAGAGGGCACTGATCAATACTGGCAACAGGGCTAAGTTCCTGGGACACGGTGAGTTGACTGTTTCATTCAAGGATGGTAAAGTGGCTGGCAAGAAGATATCCGCAGGGCTTATCAGCATCGACAAACGCAAGACCGATCCCGTAATGAAGAAGACTTTCCAGAAGGAATACGAAACGGTGAAGACCTTCTCTACCAAAGAAATAGGTGCTCTTGCGATGGACCTCCGCACGAGGGATGCATACAGCGGCATGTGTGATTACGTCAACCTCATACATACCGTGAGCCTGAAGGGGTCGGGTGCCGACATATCCTTCGCTGCACCGCTTACCTACAACAGCACCATCAAGGCCGGTGTGCTCGTCTATAACGATCTGTTCTCTATTTATCCCTTTGAAAATCAGCTTTATACGCTGCGTCTTAAGGGCAAGGAGGTAAAGGGCTACCTGGAATACTCATACCGGGGATGGCTGGCGCCTCTGGGGAAGGACCATGTGCTGAACATCTCTCACCAGGACGATCCCCGCAACAACCAGAGCGGATGGTCATTCGTCAACCGTACCTACAATTTCGACTCTGCTGCAGGCATCAACTATACGGTGGATATCACGCAACCTTTCGGAAAAAGGATAACTATCGAGAGCATGGCAGACGGAAGCGCCTTCGACCCCGATGCCGACTATACCGTGGCGATGACATCCTACCGCGCGAGCGGTGCCGGAGGGATGCTGATCAAGGGCGCCGGCATTCCTGAAGAAGACCTCGACAAACGTATCCTGCACCGCTATCCCGAGATTCGCGAACTGCTCTATAAATTCATAGAGGAATACGGCCTGATAGACAATACGGCCATCTACGATGCAAAGAGGAACGGTTCATGGAAGTTCATTCCCGAGGAACTCGCGAACGAACGTATTAAAGCGGATCTGAAACTGTTGTTCTAACCCCTGAAGTTCTTGAGCCGCTGGGCGAGGGAACCGTCCACGGCCATCTTCATCATCTTGCGGGAGCCTTCGAACTGCTTGAGCAGTTTGTTTACATCCTCGACAGAAGTGCCGCTGCCTGCAGCTATCCTGCGGCGGCGGCTTCCGTTTATGGCCTCGGGATGCTCGCGCTCATATGGAGTCATGGAATGGTAGATGGCCTCGGTGCTCTTGAAGGCCTTGTCGTTGTCGATGTCGACATCCTTCATGGCCTTTCCGACGCCGGGCAGCATGGATGCCAGGTCCTTGATGTCTCCCATCTTGCGCACCTGCTGTATCTGGTTGTAGAAGTCGTTCAGGTTGAACTGGTTGCGGGCGAGTTTCTTGCGCGTCTCCCTCATCTCCTTCTCGTCCACCGCCTGCTGGGCCTTCTCCACGAGGGATACGACATCTCCCATGCCGAGGATGCGGTCCGCCATGCGTGAAGGGTGGAAGACGTCCAGCGCCTCCATCTTCTCTCCGGTAGAGATGAACTTGATGGGTTTGCCGGTGACCGCCTTGATGGAAAGGGCCGCACCGCCGCGGGTGTCGCCGTCTAGTTTGGTGAGCACCACGCCGTCGTAGTCAATGGCCTGGTTGAAGGCGAGGGCCGATGCAACCGCGTCCTGGCCGGTCATGGCATCCACCACGAAGAGGCTTTCCGTGGGCTTCACGGCGGCGTGCATGGCGCGGATTTCGTCCATGAGCTCCTGGTCTACGCTGAGGCGGCCTGCGGTATCGACTATGATTACGCTATAGCCCTGCTGGCCGCCCTGGGAGATGGCCGCCTTCGCTACCTTGATGGGATCCTTCTCCCCGTCGATGGTGAACATGGGAACCTGGATCTGCTCCGAAAGGGTGCGCAGCTGCTCGATGGCGGCGGGGCGGAAGGTGTCGCATGCGGCGAGCATGACCTTGATGCCCTTGCGCTTGAGATGGTATGCCAGCTTGCCGCTGAAGGTGGTCTTACCGGAACCGTTCAGGCCGGCGACCAGCACCACGGCGGGATTCCCCTTGACGTTGATGTCGGCGGCG
>CAJOQW010000032.1 GCA_905236955.1 uncultured Bacteroidales bacterium | reverse complement strand
GGCCGCCACCATCTGCTCGCGCTGCAGGTATATCTTGTTGTACTCGGATATCTGGCTTTCCACATTGCTGTTCTGGATGCCGGAGTTGGCCGGGATGAGCCCGTGCTGGTGCGTGGGATCGTTCAGGTACTGCTTGATGTAGGTGGCTATGGACAACTGGTTCTGGACGGCGAAGCTCTGCGAAGAGTACTCGCTGGACTGCCCCAGATACTGGTTGGCGGCCGAGCGGATGTCGGATATGCGGTTGGCTTCCTTATAGTCGCGGAGGTCGGTCTCGATGCCGCCCAGTTCACGCTCTATGACCACCAGCCGGTCGTTGATGAAGTCGGTGGTGCTGCGCGCGGCGCGGTTGAGGTTGTTCACCCATTCCTCGTTGTAGATGTCGAGCAGGGTGCTCAGGATGAGCGAGGCCTTGTTGGCGTGGGCGTCGGTGAGCGTCATCGATATGACGCTTGCCGTCTTGCTGGGGAGGCCGACGCTGAGCCTGCTGCAGTAGCCCTTCGCCCTGGTCATGGCGGTGGCGTACGAAACGATGACATCATTGTCCCAGCGGTCGAAGTGTGGGGTGCGCACGAGCATCAGATTGCCCACGGGAGTGGAAAGGGTGTCGCCGAAGTTGCCCTTGACCGATGGGGCCTTCAACTTCTCGCCCCTTATGCGGAAGTCCTTGAGTACGAAGGAGGTATCTTTGCGCGAAACCACGAACGAAAAGGAACTGAAGTCGTTGTCCCCTGTCATTGTCACAGTAAGGGGAGTATATGTATAGAGCTCCCTCTTGCGCAGGAACATGTCGGAGGTGTACTTGAACTCCAGCCCGAGGCGCTCCACAACCTTCTTCATGAGGTCGGGCGAAGAGAGGGCCACCATTTCGTTGTCCACGCGGCTTCGGCCGTAGGTGCTGGAAGAGGCCCCTCCTGTCATGCCGGAGATTTCCTTGGCGAACTTGTTCTCGTAGCTTTCCTCGACTATGAGCTTCTGCGAGCGGCTGTAGGTCTTGGGGGTGCGGTATAGGTAGAAAAGTGCGACCAGAAGCGCGACCGCCAGGCAGATGATATACCAGACCTTGTGGTCCCATACCATCGCCCAAAGGTCTGCCAGGCTCAGGGCGTTCTGCTCTTCACGGGTCTCGTCGGGACGCCAGTTGGGGGTATTGTAGTTTTCGTTGCTCATGTTTACTTCCTGTTACGCGTAAGAGTTATTATCAGGTTGGTAACCGTGATGGCCATCGATCCCATCGACACCCAGAAGCTTCCCGACTTGAAGTAGTTCTCGTTGATGGTGGACTGGCCGGCCCGCACCGAATTGGGCTCTACATACACTATGTCGTTCTGCTGCAGGTAATATGCCGGGGAATAGAAGATTTCGGAAGAACGGAGGTCCAGCACATATACGGTGCGCTTGCCGCCCGATTCGCGGGTTACCTGCACGTTGTCGCGGCGGCCGTAGATGGTAAGGTCGCCCGCAAGGCTGAGGGCCTCGAAGATGTTGATGCGGTCGTTGGATATGCTGAAGGTGCCCGGGCGGGAGACCTCCCCGATGACGGAGACCTTGAAGTTCATGAACTCCACGGTGACTACCGGGTCTTTGAGCAAGCTGCGGCTCTCGAGTTCGTCCTTCACCTTCTCGGCCACGCCCCAGCGGTTGAGGCCGGCCACACGGATCTTGCCCACTACCGGGAAGTCGATATTGCCCTCGGTATCGACGGTATATCCCATAAGCCTCTGGTAACTACCGCCCGCCGACGCCTGGGAACCGGCCTGATATGCCACGTTGGTGAGGTTGAACATGGCGGCCAGCTGCGGTTCGCGGCACGAGACCACTATGGATATCATGTCCTGCGGCTGCACGATGATTCCGGTGCTCTGCTTGAGCGTCATGGTGGTTTCGCCGGTGATGTCCTGCAGATAGTTGATGTTCTGGTAAGTATTGGGCGAGCATGCCGCCAGAAGGGCCGCGGCCGCCGCGATGAGGGCAAGATGATTGATGCGCATAATTCGACAATTTACTGTACAGTTTGCAAATATAAGCATAATATCGGGATTTCCCTCATATAATGAGGGACCTAGTCCTCCAGCCTCTCTATCAGCTCCAGGGTGACCGTCGTGGTGGCGACCGACGCCACCATGGGAATCTCGACCACCACGCTGCGCGAACGGCTCCCGGACAGGCGGACGAAGACGCCCTCCACACCGTTGAACTCGCCGCCTATGATCCTCACCCTGGCCCCCTGCGAGAGGTTGACTTCGCCGGGCTTGAAGAAACGCAGCCTCGAATTGTGGGTGTCGCAAACCTTCATGAACTGCTCCATCTGCCGGTCGGGCACCACCATCGGAACGCGCCGTCCGTCTTCGACCATGGTTAGATATTGCAGATAATCCACCCCCGTCTTCACCTCCTGGATGCGGTTCTTGGTACAATGTGCGAAAATCAGGTTGTGGATCACGGGCTCAAGCACCCTTGCCTTGCGGCCGCCCTTTTCCTTCAGCACGTAGTGCATAGCCACGTAGTTCTCTATGCCCTTGGAATCGAGCAACTCCTTGGCTTTCAGCTCCCTGCGATAGGGGGCGCTCATGGCGAACCACACTGGTGCCTCGGGCTCCATCACATTCCTCCCCTGCGGATATGGAGTTCGATGGCCCCTTCGGGCATGTTGGCCTTGTCGTCGATGACGAGGGCGAGGTACCCTCCTCCGCCGGCCCCGGGCATCTTCCATGCCAGGACGCCCGGCATGCGGGAATACTTGTCGATATAGGCCTGGACGCTGGGCAGCCAGCCTTCTCCGCCGCCGGGAGTGCCCGCGGAGATCATCGCGGGGAACATGGCCACCTGGGCGTCGAATGAGTCCTTGTATGCTTTTGCGAAGGATTTCAGGTCGCGGGCCATGATGGCCCTCCAGCAGTCGTCGGCAGCCTTTGCAAGCGCCTCCACCTTGGGTTTGGTGATGTCCTTGCCCTCGACCACGCTGCAACCGGGGCGGCGGGGGAACATGGGCACCATGCACAGATGTGCCTCGAGCCATGACAGTATGGACTCGTCCCGGGTGGTTTCAATCTTGTCGGGCCAGAAATGATTGTCGTAATAATGCCTGGCCAGGCCGGGGACGCAAATGCCTATGGCATCCTGGGCGCCGCTGATTATGCCGTCGGAGCGTTCGGGGTCGTTCTCGAAACAGAACACAAGGCGTGCGAGCATTTCGGGATCCATGTTGGGAAGCTGCACCGGCCATATGCGCTTGATAGTGTTGCGGGTGCTGGTGCTCAGGCCGCAGCGCTCGCGGACCTCGAAGGTGGGTTCGAGGCTGAGGGTAATGGCCCACCCGGGCGCGAAGCAGCTCACATACGGCTGGTCTATCCATGTGCCGGCAATGTCCAGACGGGTGGGGATGCTGCCGGCGGAGCGGCTGTCCGCCACGCCGAGTTTCGCCTTAAGGTCGGTGCTGCTGCGGGCCTCGAGCCCTTCGGAGGGCTTGCGCTTGAGCACCACGTATTCTATCCCCCTCCCGCGGCAGAACCTTTCCTTTTCGGGTTTGGAACCGTCTTCGTTCACCACGAACACGTCGGGGCGAAGGGCCTCCACCGTAGGGATGAAATCCATCACCCCGGAACCGGCATTCACGAAGGCATCCTTCACATAACGGATGGCCTTGACCATGAACAGCCTCTCCTGTTCGCTATACAGCGTCTTGTGTCCCTTGAGCGCCTGGATGGTGCTATCGCTGCCTATGCCGACGTAAAGGTCGCCATACTGCGAGGCCTCCTTGAAGAACTCCACGTGGCCGCTGTGCAGCAGGTCGTAACAACCCGATACGAATACTTTCTTTGCCATTATCTTTCCGCTCTTACAGGGTTATGAAGGAAATCGTCGTATGCGAGGCGGATTCCCTCCTCGAGCCCGGTCTTATAGGTCCAGCCCAGGGCGGCGGCCTTGGACACGTCCAGCAGCTTGCGCGGGGTGCCGTTGGGGCGGGATGTATCCCACAGGATCGCGCCCTTGTACCCCACGACACGGGCCACGAGTGCGGTCAACTCCTTGATGCTGACCTCTTTGCCTGTACCGGCGTTGACAGTCTCGCTGCCGGAATAGTTGTTCATGAGAAAGACGCATAGGTTCGCGAGGTCGTCCACATACAGGAACTCCCTCAGGGGAGACCCGTCCCCCCAGCAAGTGACCTCGGAAAGCCCCGCCACCTTGGCCTCATGGAAACGGCGTATGAGCGCCGGAAGCACATGCGAATGTTCGGGATGGTAGTTGTCGTTGGGGCCGTAGAGGTTCGTGGGCATGACGGAGATATAGTCCGTCCCGTACTGGCGGTTAAGGAACCCGCAGTACTTGAGGCCGCTTATCTTGGCCAGGGCATAGGCCTCGTTCGTCTTCTCCAGCGCACCCGTCAGCAGGCAGTCTTCCTTCATCGGCTGGGGGGCCATACGGGGATAGATGCATGACGACCCCAGGAATTCGAGTTTGCGGCATCCGCTTTTCCACGCCGCATGGATGACGTTCATCTCCAGCATCATGTTGTCGTACATGAAGTCGGCGGGAGCCTTGTCATTTGCCAAAATGCCGCCCACTTTCGCTGCCGCAAGGAACACATATTCCGGCTTCTCGGCGGCGAAGAACGCCTCAACCCCGGCCTGCCGGGTGAGGTCCAACTCCTTGTGGGTGCGGGTGACTATGTTGCAGTATCCCTGCCTTTGCAGTTCCCGCACTATGGCCGAGCCCACCATCCCGCGATGGCCGGCGACATAGATCTTGCTGTCCTTATTCATCATCTTTCCTGTCCTCCAGCGACCGAAGGTACAACTTGCGCACCTTCTTCATGTCGTGCCTGACCATAAGGCGGACCAACTCCGCGAAGCTGGTCTTGCGGGGATTCCAGCCGAGCTTTTCCCTGGCCTTGGCGGGATTGCCGAGCAGCTGCTCCACTTCGGCCGGACGGAAGTACTTTGGATCCACCTCCACCAGCACGTCGCCCGCCTTGAGCGCGGCGTTGCCCTTCGCGACTTCCCCGGCGGCAACCCCGCCTACAGAAGCGACCACGCCTTTTTCATCGACCCCCGTCCCTGTCCAGGCCAGTTCGATGCCCACCTCGCGGAAAGCCAGGGTGGCGAACTCGCGGACCGTATGGTACTCTCCCGTGGCGATGACGAAATCGTCCGGTTCGTCCTGCTGCAGGATGAGCCACATGCACTCGACATAGTCCTTGGCATACCCCCAGTCGCGCAGGGCGTTCAGATTGCCCAGATACAACTTGTCCTGGAAGCCCTGGGCGATGCGCGCCGCCGCCAGGGTGATCTTGCGGGTGACGAAGGTTTCTCCCCTTCGCTCGCTCTCGTGGTTGAACAGGATTCCGTTGCAGCAGAACATCCCGTAGCTCTCGCGGTAGTTCTTCATTATCCAGAACCCGTAGAGCTTGGCCACGCTGTACGGGGAGCGCGGATAGAACGGGGTGGTCTCGCTCTGGGGCACCTCCTGCACCTTCCCGTACAGTTCCGATGTGGAGGCCTGGTATATGCGGCAGGTTTTCTCGAGCCCGCAGATGCGTACGGCTTCCAGCAGGCGGAGCACTCCCACTGCGTCCGTATCGGCCGTGAACTCCGGCACGTCGAAAGACACCTTCACATGGCTCTGGGCCGCCAGATTATAGATTTCATCGGGCTTAACCTCGTTTATCAGGCGTATGAGCGACGAAGAATCGGTCATGTCGCCCCAGTGCAGGTTAACGAGGCGCTTACGCTTCATGTCCCGCACCCACTCGTCGAGATAAAGATGCTCGATGCGCTGGGTGTTGAACGAAGACGAGCGGCGCATGACGCCGTGTACTTCATATCCCTTTTCTATCAGGAATTCGGCAAGATAGCTGCCGTCCTGCCCGGTTATACCGGTAATGAGTGCTCTCTTTGACATTGCGGGTTTGCTTTACAACTTACAAATATAACAAAAAACCGGCCGAATCGGCCGGTTCGAGTGCGGGGCAGCCGGGTGCTACACCAATCCCTGGTCCACCATGGCACCGGCCACCTTGATGAAGCCCGCAAGGTTTGCCCCGCGCACATAATTCACGGTGCCGTCGGGGTTGGTGCCGTACTTGATGCAAGCCTCGTGGATATCTTTCATGATGCGGTTCAGATGGGCATCCACCTCTTCGGCCGTCCAGTGCTCGCGCATGGAATTCTGGCTCATCTCCAGACCCGATGTAGCAACTCCGCCGGCGTTGGAAGCCTTTCCGGGAGAATACAGCAACCCGGCTCCCTGGATAACGGCGATCGCCTCGGGGGTTGTGGGCATGTTGGCGCCTTCGGCCACACATTTGCACCCGCCGGCAACCAGCGCCTCGGCGTCCTTCTTCCCGATCTCGTTCTGCGTCGCGCAAGGAAGGGCTATGTCGCAGGGGATGCGCCACGGCTTCCCGCCCGGATAATAAGTGGATCCGGGGAACTTCTGCGCATACTCGCTGATGCGGCCGCGGAACATGTTCTTGAGTTCGAACACATACTCCATCTTCTCTTCATCAAGGCCTGCGGGGTCGTAGATGAACCCGTCCGAATCGGAAAGGGTCACAACCTTTGCACCAAGCCTCATCGCCTTCTGGGCGGCATACTGGGCCACATTGCCGGAGCCGGACACCACAACGGTCTTGCCTTCGAACGATTCCCCCCTGGTGGCGAGCATCTCACGGGTAAAATAGCACAGGCCGTAACCGGTGGCTTCGGGCCGGAGGAGCGACCCTCCCCATGCGACGCCCTTGCCGGTGAGGGTGCCGGTGAACTCGTTGCGGAGCCGTTTGTACTGTCCGAAAAGGAAACCTATCTCGCGGCCGCCCACGCCGATATCCCCGGCGGGAACATCGGTGTCCTGCCCTATGTGGCGGAACAGTTCGGTCATGAAGCTCTGGCAGAAACGCATCACCTCATTGTCGGACTTTCCGCGGGGGTTGAAGTCTGATCCGCCCTTAGCTCCGCCCATCGGAAGGGTCGTGAGGCTGTTCTTGAAGGTCTGCTCGAAGGCCAGGAACTTCATGATGCTGAGGTTCACGCTGGCATGGAAGCGGATGCCGCCCTTGTACGGGCCAAGGGCGCTGTTGCACTGCACGCGGAAACCACGGTTGATTTGGATTTCGCCGCGGTCATCCATCCACGGTACGCGGAACATGACCACCCTTTCGGGCTCCACGATGCGCTCCATGACCTTGAGCTGCATGAGCTGGGGATACGCCGTTATGTAAGGGGCGACGCTCTCGACGACCTCCCTCACGGCCTGATGGAACTCAGGCTCCCCGGGATTCCTGGCCATGACATCGGCCATGAACTTCCCGACATATTTCTCGGTAAAACTGTCCATAATACACTACTTAACTTTTACAAATATAATAAGTTTCGGGATAAAACAAAAAGAGGCTTCCGCGACTTTGGAATGACTGTCCCGCAATTTATGTCAGTCCAGGGCCTTTTCTGCGGGACAACCAGGCAATTTCGGGCGTTGTCTCACAAAAAGAAGGCGTGGGGGGTCGGTCTTGCGGGACAGAAGGGCAAAGACGGGCATTGTCACGCAAAAAGCAGGCATGGGAGACCGATTTTGCGGGATAAGGCACGATTTTCATGCCCAGTCCCGCATCGTACCACCATGGGAGGCTGTTTTTGCGGGACACGTCGTGAAGCGGACGGCAGGTTTGGTCCCTTTCCCATTGAATGGAGCGGTGACTGCGTGGGATGGATGCCCTCGTGACCTACAACACTGCGGTCGAAACCGAGCCGGATCCGGAAAATGCAGACCCCACTCCAGACACACTGGATGGAACGCTACCAACCAGCCCTAATAGACGTACTTCATCGGAGGCTTACGTTTGAACTCAAGGTGCATTCCATGTTACTCGTTGAGTGCATCCACGCAGTCATCCCTGAGCCTATTCCCCTCTCAAGGCAGATTCAGCCCCGTCAACGAGAGAGGAAAACATGAATTTTATGGAATCAGACGGGAAGATGCGCATGTGGGAGATACCGTCACGAATGCGCTGAGACGCAGAAATAGCCTTACGCATCACATAGGGGTACTTATGATAGTAACTCATGTCGCGATTGTGGCCGAAGTTGCCGACTTTCATAATAAAAGCTTGGAGGCGTAAAGCTTTTCTGTGAAGGGAAGGACGGTCCTCATAGAATGGCATCGCATCCGCCGGCATCCCCAGAGAATCCACTGCGAACGAGCCGAAGACCTTCCATTCTTTCATAATTCCTGCCGCTTCAAGACGCCGCTCAAGGAGCGGCAGATCAAGACTGTCCCGATAGGTCCATAAAAGCCGGCACCAGTCGCAGATTTGCCTTAAGCCGATACCTCCCTTATAGAAATGCTTTAAGATGTGAGTAAAGATGAAGATGGTATCTGCATTGGCAGAAGGTAGTGTGGAAATTCCGCAGCTAAGTGACCCCCTTGTTCTCTTTTCAACGTGACCCCCTGTTCCGATTGAAAGTGACCCCCTGGTCTTGAGAACGAAATCTTAAACAGAATGCAGGCTGGAGCGGTTTTTCGTCCCTACAGCCTGCATTTCTTGTTTCG
>CAJOQW010000031.1 GCA_905236955.1 uncultured Bacteroidales bacterium | reverse complement strand
TCGGTAGTGATCTTCTTCGTGGAATAGGGGTTGCCGTCCGAAGCCGTACCGGCATTCCGGGATGCGCCGCATGAGCAGAGCGCCACTACGGCGGCGAGTATTATCAGAATCCTTTTCATATGTCAGTCTTTTGATTTTTCGATAAGATTGAATCCTCCGCTGGCCCATTCCTCCATGGAGCCGTCGGGGAGGGAGTAGATGAGATAGCCCTCAAGGCCGCTCCGCGCCCCGATGAACTCCCTGGCCTTGGCTAATCCGATCACCATGCAGGCTGTGGCATAGGCGTCGGCCTCTTCCGAGCAGGGAGCTGCGATGGTGGCGCTGAGAAGGGTGGTGTCGGAAGGCTCGCTCGCCACGGGATAACCGGTGCGGGGGTCGATCGTGTGGGAATACTTCCTCCCGTCCTTGATGTAGAATTTGCGGTAGTTCCCGCTCGTCACTATGCCCTGGCCTTCCGGAAGGCCGGAACTTTCCCATATGCCGTCCAGGTCGGCCCCCGGGGTGTTGTTGCCGTCGGTAGGACGGTCGACCCCTATCTTCCAGGGCTTTCCGTACTGGTTGACCCCGCTGCAGAAAATCTCCCCTATGTCCACCAGCATGTCCTTTACTCCCAAGGAACGCAGATACCCGGCGACAGTGTCGGCGCTGAAGCCTTGCGCTACGGCGTTGAAGTTCAGCTGCGGAAGGCCGTCCACGGGATTGCCGCTGAAGTCGGCCGTACAGGCGACAGCCCTTTCAACCAGGTCTCCGGCATAAAGGCGGCCGTCGGGCAGCAGGGCGTCTTCCAGACTGGGGAGGAGCCTGTCCATCCCGCTGGAGGCCAGGGCTTCGAGCACAAGCGTGTGCGAAGGAAGGGAATCATTCTTAAAGCCGAACCCCCATATGTCGAAAACCGGACCGGCTGCGACATCGAGGGCTCCTTCCGTCTCCTGCCAGTACTTCCGGCAGCGGCGGTACATCCCTGCAAGCATGCCATTCGGCCTTATGGTGTCGCCGGTATTGAGCCTCGAAAGGAGCGAGGCTTTGTTGTAGCCGGAAAGGCTGGTGTCGATGTCGGAGAGGATGGCCTCTATCCCCTTCAGCACTTCAGCGGGACGGGCCTTCAGGCCTTCCGTATTGTACTTCACGCTCCATGTCCCACCCTGGGCATAGCCTGTGAGCTGGACATAGCCCTTCTGTCCGCATCCGGTAAGGAGCGAAACGGCGGCAGCCATTATGAGCAGGACTTTTTTCATATAAGGCTTAGGTAAACGGCTTCTGCGGCGGTGATGGCCGCGGTCTCGGTGCGAAGGCGTGATCCCCCAAGCGACACCGGAACGAAGCCGGCGTCCATCGCCGCGCGGACTTCCTCCGGACTGAAATCCCCTTCGGGTCCGATGAGTACGACGATCTCCCCGGGACGGGCCCGGCGGAGTTCCTCCATGATAGAGCTGCGCGGCTGCACTTCGTCGGAGCAGTAGGCTATCATGCGCAGGCTGCCGTCCGCAGGGCCCAGGCCGGCGATGAATTCCTTAACCGTAACCGGCTCCGCCAGAACGGGGACGGCTCCCTTCAAAGACTGTTTCGCCGCAGAAAGAAGGATCCTCTGCAGGCGTCCGCCTTTGAGCACCCGTCTTTCGGAGCGGTCCCCGAAAACGGGGGCGAGTACGTCAAGGCCCACCTCGGTGGCCTTTTCGGCCATCCATTCGTAGCGGTCGAGGTTTTTGGTGGGGCAGACCGCCAGGGTCAGACGATACGGATGCGAATGCCATCCGCTTTCCTTGCCGTCTATACGGGCTTCGGCCGAGTCGCGGTCCGCTTCGAGCAGGGTGCAATGGTACAGGTTGCCCCGGCCGTCGAAGACGTCGATGGCGTCGCCCGGACGGTGCCGGAGCACCCTCACGCAGTGGGCGGCTTCTTCGGCTGCAAGGCCGAGGACGCCGTCGCGGATATCGTCTGAATAGAAAATCTCCATTATTTCCTTATGATCTCGACTTCTCCGCGGAGGCCGAGCTTTATGATCTGAGAGGCCCTCCCGGTGGAAGTGCCGTCGAACCTGCCGCCCTCGAAGGAGGCGGGAACGACATAATCCACCCCGTCCAGGATCTCTTTCGCTATCTCCTTGAAATTGCCGGGAGCCGGCTCTCCGGAGATGTTGGCAGATGTCGATACGAGTGGTCTTCGAAGCCTGTAAACCAGTTTGTTGCAGAAAACCGCCCCGGCCGGCACGGCATTGCCTTCTTCCCCGGGGACGATGCGCGGCACCCTTATCCCCACGCTGCCGTCCTCGGCCACTACGGAGGGGGCCAGCCCGAAACCGCCCTTTACGGAAGCCACTTCGGCCCCTGGATAAACTATGGTCATGGGGGCGTCGTTCACCTCCACGAGGTCTATCGCGATCGACGGGATGGTGCGGATGTACCTGGCCACCATGTCCATGTCGGAGGCAAGGAGCACCAGCGACTTGGCGCCGCTGCGCTTCTTGAGCGCGAAAACTTTCTGTACGGCTTCCTCGTTGCAGGCGTCGCAGCCTATTCCCCATACCGTGTCGGTGGGGTAGAGGATGAGCCCGCCCGACTTGAGGGTCTCGAGCGCTTCGGATACTATGGCGGACAGGTCTTTCATCTTACCACCGCTGATTGAAAAGTGTCCCGCGTTTGCGCCAGTAAACCATCAAGAGCCAGCCAATTAGGGCTCCGCCCAGATGGGCGAAATGAGCCACCCCGTCGAGGGTGCCGGTTACTCCGGTTACCAATTCTATTCCGAGGAAGATAAGTACCATCCACTTGGCGCTGAGGGTTACCGGCGGGAAAAGCAGGGTGAGCTTGTTGTCGGGATAAAGGTAGGCATAAGCGAGAAGCACTCCGTAGATGGCTCCTGACGCTCCGAGGGTCGGGGTCATCTTGAAAACGCCTGCTTGGATGGCCTGTACCCCGGTATGGAGGGCGGCGGCCCCGAGTCCGCAGATGAAATAGTAAAGGAGGAACTTCTTCGAGCCTATCGTATTCTCCACGACCATCCCGAACAGGAACAGGGTGTACATGTTGAAGAAGATGTGCCAGAATCCGCCGTGCATGAACATGTGGGTTACAGGCTGCCACCAGCGGAAATAAGGGGACGTGGGGTAGAAAAGCGCGAAAGTGCCCACCATGAAGTTCTCGTTTATCAGCGTGGCAATGAAGATTATCACGTTGATTATGATGACGTTCATGGTAACGGGCGGGATCCTTCCGAAACGTTGTGAGTAGTATGCCATTTACTGCAGTTTTTTGTCTATTTCTTCGATGCCGATGATGCCGATTATCTTCCGCCCTGAAGGGGTAAGCTCGGAGTTCTCGCAAGCGAAAAGCGCGTCGAGCAGGTTCCGGGCCTGTGCGGGGGACGATGGAACCTCGGCATTGACCGACCCCAGTGTGGCGAACTTGGCGGCCACCGAAGCGTGAACCGTATCCTTAAGGCCGGAAGTGCCGTCGGAGAGGATGAGAACCATGTCCTGTACCATCTGCCGTACCTTCCCGGCTTCGCAGGAGCAGCCTTCCGGCACGCCGTTCACCACTACCGTATCGGTACCGAACGGGGTGATGTCGAATCCCAGGGCCGCGAGCTCCGCCGCGTGCTCCTCGAAGAGCAGCCTTGCGCCCGCGCCAACCTGTACCGGCACCGGGAACAGGGCCTGCTGGCTCACGTGGGAATTCAGGGAGAGGGCATTCAGCGAGCGCTCGTATATTATCCTTTCGTTGGCGCGCCTTATATTCACTGCCATAAGGCCCGAAACTGAAGGCGTTATGATATATTTCCCCCTGATTGTCAATGCGTCGGCCTCGGTCCTGGCGGGGGAAGGCATGCCTTCTTCCCATGGCTGCCCTCCTTTGGCGGTGTTGTCGAAGCCCGTATTTGGCATTGAAGCGAAGGGGTCGTAGTCGGGATCGAGCGCGGGCATCGGGGCCGTCACGGGCCCGTGGGTCTCGTCGAAATGCTTTCCCAAAGTGGGCATCTGCACTTCCTGGGCCGCGTCGAAATCTATCCCGCCGCCGAACGAGTTCCTGCCGAGGGTCTCCTTTACGCAGGCATAGAGTATCTGGAAGATGACGCCGTCCTCCTCGAACTTGACTTCGTTCTTGGTGGGGGAGATGTTGACGTCGATGGTATGCGGGTCGGCCTCCAGCCAAATGAAGTAGGACGGGGTGAGGCCTTCCGGGATGAACTCCCCGTAGGCCTTCATGACGGCCTTGTGCAGATAGGGGCTGCGGAAGTAGCGGCCGTTGACGAAGAAAAACTGGTTGCCAAGCGCCTTCCGCGCGCTTTCCGGCTTGCCTATGAACCCGGTTACCTTTATTACCGTGGTTTCGGCCGAAAGGTCCACTATGTCTGCAACCACGCCAGGGCCAAGCAGGTCCAGTATCCTGAATTTCAAGGATTTGGCAGGTTTGAGCACGAAGATGTCGCGGCCGTTGGAACTCAGCGAGAAACCCAGTTCCGGCCGGGTTAGGGCGATGCGTGTGAATTCGTCTATGATATGCCTCAGTTCGACGTTGTCGGACTTGAGGAACTTGCGCCTTGCGGGGGTGTTGTAGAAAAGATTGCGGACTGCGAAATTGCTCCCGGCAGGGCCTGCCACGGAAGAGGTCTTCGTGCTTCCGCCGTCTGCCACGACGACCTGGGTGGCTGTCTCGTCCTGGGGCCTGCGGGTGCGCAGGGTGACTTCCGCCACGGCCGCGATGCTGGGCAGGGCCTCGCCGCGGAAACCGTAGCTGGCTATGGCCTCGAGGTCTTCGGCGGTGGAGATCTTGCTGGTGGCGTGCCTCTCGAAACAGAGCACGGCATCGGCGGGACTCATTCCGCTGCCGTTGTCTATCACCTGTATGAGCGTGCGTCCGGCGTCGGTTACAACCACGGTTATCTGGGTGGCGCCGGCGTCCACGGCATTCTCCAGGAGTTCCTTGACCACGGAAGCCGGCCGCTGCACCACCTCTCCCGCTGCGATCCTGTTGGCTATGTTTGCAGGTAATACCTTCAGTCTGCTCATACGAACAAATAAGGATAGATCTTGAGGAAGAAGTAGATGACCGCCACGATGAGCAGCAGGGTTACTATACCGATAATGGTCTGGGCCGTCTTCATAGGGGTGCGGGTCTTCTGGTAGTTGCCGTTTCGGAAAGCGCCCCTGGCGTAGCTTCCGGGAACGTACTTGCCATCATTGTCCTTGCCTGCGGAGCCGTCGACGGCCCCGAATATGCGCTTGCGCTCCTCCTTGTCGGGGTCGTAGTAGATCGGTTTGTGGTTGTAAACCTTATGCCGGGATTCTCCGAAAAAATTGAACAGTGCCATGCCTTTACGATTTCTTATCTTACAAATGTAGTGTTTTTTTACGTATTTTTGCAGAAATGGAATTCAGGATAGGTCAGGGTTACGACGTCCACCAGCTCGCCAGGGATCTCCCCATGTGGCTGGGCGGACTGCAGGTGCCTTCGGAGTTCGGGTTCGTTGCCCATTCCGACGGCGACGTGGCTATCCATGCCCTCTGCGACGCACTTCTGGGCGCCCTCGCCCTGGGTGACATAGGCAGGCATTTCCCCGACACGTCCGACGAATGGAAGGGTGCCGACAGCAAGGACCTCCTCCGCCGCGTCATGGAAATGGTGCGCGGCAAAGGTTGGGAGGTATCCAACGTCGACATCACCATTGCCCTCCAGCAGCCCAAAATAAACCCATACGTCCCCCGTATGAGGGACGTATTGTCTTCGGTGATGGATATAGAGAAAAGCCAGGTAAGCATAAAGGCCACTACCACCGAACACTTGGGCTTCACGGGTCGCGGCGAAGGCTGCGAAGCCATGGCAGTGGCCTTGTTGTACAGGGACTAATCTTTTGCCGCCTCTACCAGATTACCCAACTTGTCGGCGTCTATAGTCCCGAAAAAGCAGATGAGGGCGCAGTCCTGCGGTGCGAACATGACTATGTCGCTTATCTTCGAGCCATCCTTCGAGGTGGTTCCGAATATCGATATGCTCTCCCCGTCGTCCTTCGCCTCCATGAGCTTTTCGCATCCGTTCAAGGTCTTCATGATCTTGGCGTTGAACCTGTCCTTGAGGGAGACCGAACAATCTTCGTAACTGAGGACCATCAGCTTGCGGAGTCCGTCCATGGTCGCAAGCGCCGTTTTCATATCTTTGTCGCCGGAGAAGCGGCCGGCCATCTTCATGAGCCCGATGCCCACACCGCCTATCGAGACGAAGTCCAGGTTGCTTTCCGACACCACCTTTATGCCGGGAAGCCGTACCGATTCCCTTTCGGAAGGCACGCCTTCCGCCCTGGCGTCGGCGCGGAGTTCCGCCACCAGGGCGGATATCTTGCCGGTGTCCACTTTTTTCCTTCCTGCCGCTTCGGATGTATATGCAGGGCCCGCTATGAGCGGGATGATTGCGAAGAGGATAAATAATTTTTTCATATCTGCGAAAGTTACACAATATAGACGTAATCTGTTCCGGAATGTTAAAGGCATTTCGTAATTTTGCAGTATGCATCTGATACATGTCACATCGCTCTCACAGGAAGGGGTGGAACGCTTCTCCCGCCTGACTGAGGCCCAGCTCCGCCAGGGCCCGGGAGAGGGCTCCTTTATCGCTGAGAGTCCGTATGTGATCCTTCGCGCGCTCGACGGAGGCTATGAGCCGGAGGCCCTGCTTTGCGAGGACAAGCTCCTCGAAGGGGAAGCCGCGCATGTGGTCGCCCGCTGCGGGGATATTCCCGTCTATTCCGGTTCCCGTGAACTGCTCCGGGAACTCACCGGATATCCGCTCACACGCGGCGTCCAGTGCGCGATGAAAAGGCCTGCACCGAAAAGCGTCGGGGATGTCTGCTCCGGGGCCACGAGGGTGGCCGTCCTTGACGGGATACTCGACAGCATAAACATCGGTGCCATCTTCCGCTCGGCCGCAGCCCTGGGGATGGACGCCGTCCTGCTGACAGGGCGTTGCTGCGACCCCCTTAACCGCCGTGCCGCGAGGGTGTCCATGGGCACTGTCTTCCAGGTTCCCTGGACATGGCTGCCCCAGGGTTGGACCGGCCTGCTTTCCGGCTTTGGCTTCAAGACCGTGGCAATGGCCCTGAGGGACGATTCGGTATCGCTCGACGACAAGGCCCTTGCAGCGGAACCCCGCCTCGCCCTGGTGTTCGGCAATGAATGGGAAGGACTGTCCGACGAGGTGATTTCCGCGGCCGATTATGTGGTGCGCATCCCGATGGCGCACGGTGTCGATTCCCTCAATGTGGCCTCGGCGGCCACGGTAGCTTTCTGGGAACTCCGAAAAAGATGAAGAAGCGTTTCCGTTCCGAGAATTCCTATGCGCTCGTGACAGGGGCGTCTTCCGGCATGGGAAGGGAGTACGCCCGCCTGCTTGCGGACGACGGGTACAACCTCATACTCGTGGCGCTGGTGCAGGAAGAGATGGATGCGGTGGCTACGGAACAAGCATAAAAAACAAGAGGTCCATTGACATTCCGTCAACGGACCTCTGTAAGTCTTGTAGCGGGAGTGGGGCATGATCCCACGACCTCCGGATTATGAATCCGACGCTCTAACCAGCTGAGCTACCCCGCCATCGTTTTAAAGAAAACGGCCGGCCTTGCGGCTGGCCGGATAAGTTGAGATAGAAGGATTCGAACCCTCACTGACAGAGCCAGAATCTGTAGTGCTACCATTACACCATATCTCAATGTGTTATGTCAAACCCGAAATTGGGACTGCAAAGATACAATCCTTTTGGAGATTTGCAAAATTTATTGCAAAAATCTCTATTTCCTGCTTTTGCGGTCGAGGATGACGGCCAGCAGGATGACAAGGCCCTTTATGACCTGCTGCCAGAACGGTGATACGTTCAGGAGCACCAGGCCGTTGTTGAGGACGCCGATTATGAGCGCACCTATTACGGTACCGAGCACCGTGCCCTTGCCTCCCGATAGGGAAGTGCCGCCTATGACCACCGCGGCGATGGAGTCCAGTTCGTATCCGGTGCCCGCATTCGGCTGTGCCGAGTCGAGCCTGGCCGTTACCAGGAGGCCGGCGACGGCGGATAGCACGCCAGCGACGGTGTACACCATCATCTTCACCTTATCGACATTTATGCCCGAAAGCAGGGTGGCCCTTTCATTGCCTCCGGTGGCGTAGATGTAACGGCCTGTACGGCTCTTGCGCATCCAGAAGATGAACAGCAGCACTATCACCACCGACACTATCACCGGCATCGGCACGCCCAGCACCCATCCCGTTCCGAGGAAGGAGAAGGATTTCCCCAGCCCCGTGATGGGATAGCCGTTGGTATAGAGCATGGTGAAGCCGCGGGCCATGGTGAGCATGCCCAGGGTGGCGATGAAGGGGGGAATCTTGAACCTGGTGACCATCAGGCCGTTGAAGGCCCCGAGTGCGGCCCCGGCCAGAAGAGCGACGAATATCACCCCGAAGAAGGTGAACACCACATGTACGCCGGCCCCGGGAAGGGAGATGCCGTCTTTCATGAGACCCGCCGCCAGGGCGCCGCAGAAGGCCAGGATGGAACCCACCGACAGGTCGATGCCTCCGGTGAGGATCACCAGCGTCATGCCCACCGAGATGCACAGGTTCACCGAAACCTGCCGGAGCACGTTGAAGATGTTGTCGGACGTGGCGAAACTGTCGCTCAGCAGCGACATCGCGATTATCATCAGCAGCAGGGCGGCAAGGGGCCTCAGCAC
>CAJOQW010000030.1 GCA_905236955.1 uncultured Bacteroidales bacterium | reverse complement strand
GACCTTGAACGCCTTGATTCGGAGAATTCTTCGGTTGAGCATCTTTTTCAAACAAAATTTACGCAAATATAGCACTTAGTCCGAAAATAATTCTAAATTTGCCTTAACAAACTTTTAATTTTTTCACTTATGTACAGAGACGAAAGAGATCAGTCCGGTTATCAGGACAGATACCAGGACAGGAATTCCGAGGACGTGTACTCCAAACCTGTCAGGGCCGGGAAGCGTACATATTTCTTCGACGTCAAGTCCACCAAGGGCAACAATGACTTCTACCTCACCATAACCGAAAGCAAACGGCGCAACAATCCCGACGGATCCTTCACCTTCGACAAGCACAAGATCTTTCTGTACAAAGAAGATTTCGAGAAATTCAAGGAAGGGCTGGACGATGTCATCGAGTACATCAGGGTGAAGTGCTTCGGCGGGGAAATCCCGACCAGGCCCGAGGGTGAATATGAAGAAGACGGTGGAAGGAGATTCTCGGGAGGCAACTTCGAAGATCTTTAGAAAATACGATGGGTTCCATACTCCTCAAGGACATCACCATTGCTGATGAGCGCAAAGATGTGTTCATAGACAAGGGAAGGATTGTGAGGATCCGCCCGGAAGGTTCTTGTGTGGAGTGGGACATAGCCGGGGACTGCGAGGTGATGGACTGCAGCGGGAAGGTTGCCATCCCCGGATTCATAAACATGCATACCCACGCCGGCATGTCGCTCATGCGCGGCATCGGTGAAGATATGCTTTTCCATGAATGGCTCGATAAGATCTGGAAGATAGAGGCCGGCTTCGACTACGACTATGTCTATTGGGCCGCCAAGGTCGCTTGCGTGGAGATGATACGCACCGGCACCACCACCTTCAACGACCAGTACTGGTACTTCCAAGCCTGCCAGAAAGCTGCTGCCGAAATGGGCATACGGCCTGCGGTGGGCTATGACATAATGGACAGGAACGATCCCGAGGAGGCCCTTCGCCAGATGGACCAGTGCCAGCAGAAATACGAAGAGGCATGCGACCTCTGGAACAAGGAGGGAGCAATCTATGAACTGGCCTTCCATGCAATCTACTCCGTGAGCGAGCCCATGATGATATGGGCGGCCGACTTCGCCCGCAAGCACGACCTTCCCCTCCACATCCACCTGAGCGAGACGCGCAAGGAGGTGGAGGACTGCAAGGCTGCACACGGAGGCCTCTCCCCTGTGGAATATCTCGACAGCATCGGAGTCCTCGGGCCGAATCTTCTCGCAGCCCACTGCCTCTGGATCAGTGACCACGACATAGAACTGCTCGCCCGGCACGGGGTGCACTGCATACACAACATCAATTCCAATGCTAAACTGTCTTCCGGATATCATTTCCGTTACGAAGACATGCATGCCGCCGGAGTCAACATCTGCATCGGAACGGACGGCTGCGCCTCGTCCAACAACCTGGACCTGCTGGAAGCGATGAAGACTTCCGCCCTGTTCCAGAAAGCCTGGACCGGGAATCCGAAGGCGCTTCCGCTCAACGAACTATTGGACATGGCCACGATCAACGGGGCGAAAGCCCTCAGGCTCGACTCCGGCCGGCTTGAAGAAGGAGCATTGGCGGACATCTCGATCGTGGAGACCGACAGCAGTTACTTCCTCTCCCGCGCCCCGTTCCTTGCGAACCTGGTCTACTCCGCCCACTCCGACTGCATCGATTCGGTCATAGCGAACGGGCGTTTCGTCATGAGGAACCGCGAAATCCCGGACGAGAAGGAAGTCCTTCACGAAGCCAGGCAGGCTTTAAGCAAAATCAAAACCGCATAACATACATCAGCGATGGACACCAGACTTGAAACAATCAATGAAGCCGCCGCCTTCATACGCAGCCATACCGAAGGCCGCGAACCCAAGGTGGGCATAATCCTCGGCAGCGGCCTGGGCCAGTTGGCAAACAAGATAGTGAACGGGATCGTCATCCCCTACAAGGATATTCCCGGCTTCCCCGTCTCGACAGTCATCGGACACGAAGGCAACTTCATCTCGGGCGAACTGGGCGGGAAACAGATCTTCGCCATGCAGGGCCGTTTCCACAGTTATGAAGGCTATTCAATGGATACCGTAACCGTGGGCATCAGGGTCATGAAAGTACTTGGAGTGGAGTATCTGCTGGTATCGAACGCCGCCGGTGCCACCAATTCCAACTACCACATAGGCGACCTCGTAATAATCCGCGACCACATCAACCTGATGCCGAATCCGCTCATCGGCCCCAACCTCGATGTATTCGGCCCGCGTTTTCCCGACATGACCTGCCCGTACGACCTGGAGCTGCAGAAGAAGGCCCTGGCTATCGGGGAGGAAATGGGCATCCCCCTTCACAGGGGTGTTTACCTGGGAAATACCGGCCCCACCTATGAGACTCCCGCCGAAGTGAGGTTCTACCAGAAGGTCGGAGCTGACCTGCTCGGAATGAGCACCGTCCCCGAAGTCATCGTCGCCCGTCACTGCGGCATCCGCGTCTTCGGCATGTCCGTAGTCACCAACAACGCCAACACCGACAACGTCCCCAAGAATTTCAACACAGGGGAAGATGTCGTGGAAGAGGCCAACAAAGCTGCGGAAAAAATGTCGGCCCTGTTCATGAAACTGATTGAAAGCCTTTAAGATATGATACAAGAGACCATCTCCTTCGCCGCTGATTTCCTTCGCGGCAAACTCTGCGGCCGCAAACCCGTCATTGGGATAATCCTCGGAAGCGGCCTTGGCAACCTCGCCGAAAAGATAGAGGATCCCATCTCCATACCTTATGTGGGCGTTCCGGGTTTCCCCGCAGCCACGGCAATAGGCCACAAGGGCAACTTCATTTCCGGGCGTCTGGGCGGGAAGCAGGTTCTCGCCATGCAGGGACGATATCATTACTATGAAGGCTATCCCATGACCACGGTCGTCCTTCCGATAAGGGTTATGATATCCCTGGGCATTGAATACCTTTTCGTCTCGAATGCGGCCGGAAGCATGAACCCGGATTACCACATCGGCGACCTGATGCTCATAAAGGACCACATCAACATGCTCCCCAATCCGCTCATCGGTCCGAACCTCCCCGAATTCGGCCCCCGCTTCCCGGACATGACCTGCCCGTACGACCTCGACCTGCAGGACAGGATGATGAAGATAGCCGAAGAACTTGAAATCCCTCTCAACAGGGGTGTTTACGTGTCCACGACCGGTCCATGCTACGAGACCCCGGCAGAATACAAGTTCTTCAGGATCATAGGCGGCGACGCCGTAGGCATGAGCGTAACCCCTGAAGTCACGGCAGCCCGCCACGCCGGCATACGCGTACTCGGCATGTCCGTCATCACCGACGTCGCCCACGAGGCCACCGACAACTATACTACGGACGAAAACGAGATCGTGCGTCAAGCCGACGCAGCCGCCCACAAGATGGAGCGGCTGTTCTCGAAACTTATAGAATCGCTTTAGTCCTGCACCGCCGGCAGCCTACTTGGCGTAGGCAACCGAGCGGGTTTCACGGATAACCGTAATCTTTACCTGGCCGGGATAAGTCATCTCGTCCTGGATTTTCTGGGCTATGTCTCCCGAAAGCCTGGCGGCCTGGTCGTCGGTCACCTGCTCGGAGCCGACTATGACGCGGAGTTCGCGGCCAGCCTGGATGGCGTAGCTCTTGGTCACCCCGGGATAAGCCGCGGCAAGGTCTTCCATACCCTTCAAACGTTTGATATAGCTCTCTATCACCTCCCTGCGGGCTCCTGGACGAGCTCCGGAAATGGCATCCGCCACAAGCACGATGGGAGATAAGAGCGAAGTCATCTCCATCTCTTCATGATGCGATCCGACGGCATTCACGATCTCGGGCTTTTCCTTGTATTGTTCGGCCAGTTTGGCGCCGAGAAGGGCGTGGGGGAGCTCCGGATCGGCGTCGGACACCTTGCCTATGTCGTGGAGCAGGCCGGCCCGCTTGGCCATCTTGGCATTGATACCCAGTTCGGATGCCATCGTGGCGGCAATGTTCGCAACTTCGCGGCTGTGTTGCAGCAGATTCTGTCCGTAGGACGAACGGTATTTCATGCGGCCGATTAGCTTGACCAGTTCGACGCTCATGCCGTGGATACCCAGGTCGATGCAGGTGCGCTTGCCTGTCTCGAGCATTTCGTCCTCCAGCTGGGAGCTGACCTTTGAAACGACCTCTTCGATGCGTGCCGGATGAATACGGCCGTCAATGACCAGCTGGTGAAGGGCGAGACGGGCCACTTCGCGGCGGACGGGATCGAAACCGGATATGAGAATGGCATCCGGAGTATCGTCCACGACGATTTCAACGCCGGTAGCGGCCTCGAGTGCACGGATGTTGCGTCCTTCGCGTCCTATGATACGGCCTTTGATCTCATCGTTTTCGATAGGGAAAGTGGTTACCGCATTCTCAATTGCGGTTTCCGTTGCGGTGCGCTGTATAGTGTTGATGACTATGCGTTTAGCCTCTTTGGCAGCGTTGAGACGGGCCTCGTCCATGGTGTCGTTGATATATGCCTGGGCCGCCGTGCGGGCCTCGGCCTTCATGTTGTCCACCAACATGTTCCTGGCTTCCTGGGCGGACATGCCGGCTATGGTTTCCAGTTGCTTGTTGACCTGGGCCGTAAGTGCCGCACATTCCTCTTCTTTGTGTTCGAGGGCCTCCGCACGGGCATTGATCTGGGATTTGGCCTGGTCGAGGTCGCGTTGGCGCCTCCCCAGCTCGGAAGCCTGCTGGCCGAGCTGGCTTTCCCTCTGGTGTATCTTATTCTCGGCTTCCTGGATCTTTGCATTCTTTTCGGAGATATAACTTTCGTGGTCGCTCTTGAGCTGGATGAACTTCTCCTTGGCCTGGAGGATTTTCTGCTGTTTGATCTTCTCCCCTTCGAGTTCCGCCTTTTCGATGATTGCCTCGCTGTGTCCCTTGAGTATGAGACGGCGGACGAATATGTAAATGGCAAGTGCGAGGACTGCCCCCGCGAATGCCGCTAATAAATAGTACAACATGATATATATTGGTTCAGTATGTCAAACAAAAGGCAGCATCCGCTTTCACAGACGCTGCCCGTAAATTCACCGTTAGTCCCTGAGCAGAAAATAATTTCTGTACGATTTGGGTTCCGTCCTGGGTCTGGTTTCCCGCTCATGGCGGGCCTGCCATCGTCAGGTCGAGTTCGCCCGGTTCCAAGGAACTTGTTTGTTTCGCTGGGACGGACTAACGGTTTTTTTCTATTCCGGCAAGATAAGACCCGAGCTGGTCCTCCAGGGCGTCCATGTCTGACGCGAGCTTGGCGGCCGTCCTTTGCGCACTGATCTTCCCCACCGCCTGGCTCAGGGTGACGAATGCCAGTTTGTCGATCTCCGACTTGTCGGGGTAGCTGGCGTTGTAGTGGGCGAGCATGGCGTTGATGTCCTCCGCGGCGAGCCTCATCAACTGTTCGGCCTCCGGGTTCCTTGCCTTGAGGGGATATTCCTTCCCTGCAATCTTCAACGTTATGCTTTGTCCCTCCATCAGTCTTCCTCCAACAGGGTTATGCATTTGTCTATTTCCCTGATAAGAGCTGTGATGCGCGCCTTGGCCTCGGGAGTTCCCCCGGCTGTGAACGCACTCTGCAGCTGCACGGAATCTATCTTGTTTTTAAGTTCAGCAATCTGCCTTTGTTGGTCCTGTACGGTTTCACGGCTTTTGGACAGTTCGAGGGAGAGCGATTCGGCACGCTGCCTTTCCCCTTCGTAAAGCGCGATCAACCTGGAGATTTTGTCTTGTATATCCTCAAGCATTTACCGTAGTCAAACCATCAGCAAATATAATAAAAAAAAGCTATCTCCCCTACTTTTCTTCACTTAATGTCAAAAGATACTGGCCGTACTGGTTCTTGAGCATGGGGGCGGCCAGTTCACGGAGGCGTCCTGCGCCGATCCACCCATTCTCGAAGGCTATCCCTTCGAGACAGGCGATCTTCAGGCCCTGCCTCTTTTCTATGGTCTCGACGAAGATGGAGGCGTCCGCCAGGGAGTCGTGGGTGCCGGTATCGAGCCAGGCGAAGCCGCGCCCGAGGGTCTGGACCTTGAGGTCGCCGGACTTCAGGAATTCCTGGTTGACTGTGGTTATTTCGAGTTCCCCGCGGGCGGAAGGCTTGATGTGCTTCGCCACTTCGACGACACGGTTCGGATAAAAATAAAGGCCCACCACCGCATAGTTGCTCTTGGGCTCCTTCGGTTTCTCCTCTATGCTCAGGCAGTTGCCCTGAGCGTCGAACTCGGCCACGCCGTAACGCTCCGGATCCTTCACCCAATATCCGAACACCGTCGCCTTGGAATAATCTTCGGCATTCCGAACGGCTTCCTGGAGGAACTCCACGAATCCGGCACCGTGGAAGATATTGTCACCCAGCACCAGGCAAACGCTGTCATCCCCAACGAACTCCTCGCCGATGATGAAGGCCTGTGCCAGACCGTCAGGCGAAGGCTGCCCGGCATAGGAAAGGTTGATGCCGAAATCGGACCCGTCGCCAAGCAGGCGCCTGAAAGCCGGCAGGTCCTGGGGAGTGGATATCACCAGAATATCCCTGATACCCGCAAGCATCAACGTGCTTATGGGATAATAAACCATGGGTTTGTCATAAATCGGGAGCAGTTGCTTGCTCACTCCCTTGGTAATGGGATAAAGGCGGGTGCCTGAGCCCCCTGCCAGCACTATTCCTTTCATTGATCGGATTTTGGGATATTTATTTTCTTATACCGCTTCTGGCGCTTCTGCCAGCGTTCCTTCGCATACTGCTGCATGTCGCTCACTTCGTCCATCTCGTCCATGATCTCCAGGCCGAATACGGTCTCGATGATGTCTTCCAGCGTGAGGACGCCCTGGAACGAGCCGTAATCGTCGATGATCAGGGCTATCTGCTCCCTGGTCTTGAGGAGACTCTCCCAAATCTTGTCCAGGTCCGTCTCTTCGTTGAAATAGGAGATGTCGCGCTTTATGTCCTTGAGCCGCTTGTTGAATTTGTCTTCCGCGAGGTCTTCCAGCGCATCGTCACGCAGTATGTAGCCGGTGATGTATTCCGGACTCTCGGCATACACCGGAATGCGCGAATGATGCTCGAAGTCCTCGTTTTCGAAATATTCCCTGAGTGTCATCCTCTCCGGGGCTACAGAACAGACGACGCGCGGGGTCATGGCGTCGCAGGCCTTGACGTTGTCGAGTTTTATGATGTTCTGGATTACCTTGTTCTCTTCCTTGTCTATGACACCCTCCTCTTCCCCGACATTGGCAAGCGCGCTCACCTCCTCCCGGCTGACTGTCGTCTCATCGTCGCTGCCCAGTTTCTTCTGGACGAACTGTATGAGTACGACGAACGGCCACATCAACACCAGCAGCACCCTGACTCCCGCAGTTGTGAAACCCATGAGCGTCTTGTAGCGCGAAGCGCCTATGGTCTTGGGGATTATCTCGGCGCAGACGAGGATGAGCAGGGTGAGGAAAGCGGAGACCCAACCGACCCAGGCACTGCCGAAAGCCCTCGCGGTGAGCACGCCCACCATCGAAGCGCCGAAGGTGTTGGCTATGGTATTCATGGACAGGATGGCCGCAATGGGCCGGTCGATATCCACCTTGTAGGACTTGAACCTCGAGGCTGGTTTATAACCCTCCATCTCCTTCATGGTTATGAAAGAGATGGGGGTCGACATAAGCACCGCCTCCAATATGGAACAGAGGAAGGAGATGCCTACCGTCAGAAGCAGGTCCAGGATGAGCAGCAATACAGAACTCATATATCCTGCAAAGTTAGCAAAATATCGGTTAGTTACGTTGCTTCCTGCCCCTCAGGTCCAAAATCCTTTTGCGCCACTCGTGAGGAGTGATTCCCAGCACTTCGTAGAACTGGCGGCGGAAGTTGGTCTTGTCGTTGATGCCAACCATTTCGCCTACCGTGGTCAAGGGAAGGTCGGGCCTTTCGGAAATCAGGCGTTTTGCTTCGTGTATCCGGAGTTCCTTCCGGATCGAAAGGAACCCTACACCATAGGTCGAACGGCAATACCAGGACAGTTCATCCTTGGAAATCCCGAACAATTCCGCCACATCGCCCATGCTTTGTTCTGCGGAACAATAGCCCTTTTCCTTGAACCATTTGTCGATCCTGGCGATGACTTCTTCATTGAACCATCTTGTTTCGCGCAGGTTCCCGAATGAAATGAACCGGCGCAGGTGCAGAAGCACCCTGTTGAGATACTTTTTCATAATAGTTTGGTTGTATATAGTTGTTGATCAGCATAAATTTACTGTTATTAGTCCGGTTTTTTTCATAATTTTGCACCCGATTATGTTCGATAACCTTCAAGAAAGACTGGAAAAATCCTTCAAGATCCTCAAAGGAGAAGGAAAGATCACCGAGATAAATGTCGCCGAGACAGTAAAGGACATACGCAGGGCCCTGCTCGACGCCGATGTCAGCTATAAGGTGGCAAAGGAATTCTGCGACCGCGTAAAGGCCAAGGCCATCGGCACTGGAGTGCTCACCGCGGTAAAGCCCCAGCAGATGATGGTGAAGATCGTCCACGACGAGCTTGCCGACTTCATGGGCAGCGACAATTCCGACATCAACATCAAAGGCAACCCCGCCGTGGTTCTGGTAGCCGGCCTCAACGGTTCGGGCAAGACCACCTTCAGCGCAAAACTCGCCCTCAGGCTCAAGAAGAAAGGCACGAAGGTAATGCTCGCAGCATGCGACACCTTCCGTCCCGCTGCCATCGAGCAGCTCAAGACCCTTGGAGAACATGTGCAGGTGCCCGTCTTCAGCTTGGAAGGCGAAAAAGACCCGGTCAAGGTTGCCAAAGCCGCTATCTTGCAGGGAGGGCAGCAGGGATACAGCGTAATCATAGTCGATACCGCCGGCCGCCTCGCGGTGGACCAGGAGCTCATGGATGAGATACGGACCATGCATGATGCCGTCAAGCCCAGCGAAAGCCTGTTCGTGGTGGATGCCATGACCGGACAGGACGCCGTCGCCTCGGCCCTTGCTTTCAACGAGGCCATCGACTACGACGGCGTGGTGCTCACCAAACTCGACGGCGACACCCGCGGCGGTGCGGCACTCAGCATCAAGGCAGTCACCGGCAAGCCCATCAAGTTCGTCGGTACAGGCGAGAAGATGGATGCGCTCGACGTCTTCTATCCGGAGCGCGCCGCCGACCGCATCCTGGGCATGGGCGACGTCGTCTCCCTGGTGGAAAAGGCCCAGGACGCCATCGATGAGAAGGAAGCCCGCGAAACCCGCAAGAAACTGGCAAGGAACCAGTTCACCCTCAACGACTTCTACAACCAGATCCAGCAGGTGCGCAAGATGGGCGACATCAAGGACCTGGCGGGCATGCTCCCTGGCGTAGGCAAACAGATAAAAGACATAGACATCGACAATGACAGCGCCTTCAAGAGCACCGAAGCCATATACCACTCCATGACTCCGTACGAGCGCGAACATCCCGAAGCGATAAACGGCAGCCGCCGCAAGCGCATCGCCGATGGTTCAGGCACTTCGGTGCCCGACGTCAACAAGCTTCTGAAACAGTTCGAGAATTCCCGCAGGATGATGAAGATGGCCGTCGACGGGTCGCTCCGCGAACGGCTTAAGAATTTCCGGCATTAGTCCGCCGTCGCGGAACCGGTATCATTTGCCGAACAACAGCATCATGTCGTCCTCGATCCGGTCGGAAGCTTCGGCCGAAGGGATGAATTCCCATCTGCCGATGGCCGCGCCGCCGGAAAGAAGATCCTCGTCGAGGATCATGTTCTCCTTGATATACCGATAGATGAGTTCACGAATCTCGGCATATCGGCCCATGATCCTGGATTCGATTTCATCCTTGGAAAGACCGGCGCCTTCGATGATGGTGCCGCCGCCTCCGTTGGCACGGTATGAGGTCATCGCTACGGAATAGGTGGAATCGGGGCTGAAAGGAGTGCCGTCCGCCATGGACTTGATGTCCACCCTCTCCCCTGCCGGCTTGCGGATGTCCACCGTGTATATGAGGCCCGCGGCGGAGTCGAAATTGTACGTGCGCTCCGCGAAAGACCAGCGGGCCTGGTTGTTGCGCGGGTCGTCCTGAGCCCTTATCCTCAGCACATGGTCCGATCCCGGATCCGCCAGCCACAGGCCGTATGAATACTCCAGATAATCTTTTATCTCCTTCCCGGTCAAGGCCAGTTTGAAGAGCTGGTTCTCATAGGGATAGATGGTGAACATGTCATTGTAAACCAGTTCCCCCGCCCGGACGGTGCCGTTATAGGTAAGCGGAGCAGCAAAAGAAACCTGCGCCCCGGCACCCTCGAGCTGCACCCTGTGCACAAGGTTGATATAGGGGCACATTCCGGAATAGGAATCCCGGGTGTAAAGGTCGGTCGAAAGCACGCCCACTTTCTGGAGGGTGAAGGTCTTCACCGCCTCATAATCCTTGCGGAACGCCTCCCTCATCACAGGGTCGGTCTTTTTCTTGTCAACCCAGATAAGCTCCGTCCCAAGGGTCTTTTCCCCATTCGGACCGACACTTATCCTGCCCACTCCAAGATACCGTGCACGGTTGCCCGTATTGATGAGGGCTATGGTGTCGTTGTGGAAGCAGACCTGGCTGTGGTCGTGCGCACATACTACGAAATCCACACCCGAGAGAGTCTTGTAAAGGTCCAGGGCCTGGCTTTCCAGTATGGAACCATCCCCCTTGCCTGTGCCGGAATGGATGCAGACTATGGTGACGTCCGGCCTTTCCTTCGCTTTCACGCTGTCCACATCTTCCTGGACAAGGGGGATAAGGCTCTTGAAGGTCATTCCGCTCCAGATGCTCTCATCGAGCCATGCCGCCATGTTGGGATTGGTATAGCCCAGTACAAGCACCTTGAATCCTCCCCTGCGGAAAGTCTTGTAGAGAGGGAAATATGGCCTGCCATCGTCGTTTCGGATGGCGTTGCCGCCCAGGAACGGGATGCCGTGGCGCCCCAGTTCAGCCGTTACCCTGTCGTAAACCGCATGGCCGGTCTCGATATCATGGTTCCCCACGCTGACGGCGTCGTACTTCATATAGGCCGAAAGCCGGGTGAACAGGTGCTCTCCCGTGGTATCCACATAATTGTAATAATATGCCGCATTGTCCCCCTGAAGGCAGTCCCCAGCATCGATGAGGAGGACATTCTTCGCACCGTCGGCCTTGCGGATGCTGTCGACGTACCAGTTCAGGGCCATCAGGCTAGGACGGGTACGATCCCCTACATAGGTGGAATCGAACCAGGCTCCGTGAACGTCATCGGTGGTAAGGATGGTAAGACTGCGGGCCTTTGGCGTACAGGCCGCCGCCAGCAGCAGGAAAAACAGTAAATATCTTGCTTTCATAGTTTTACATGAAGAAAACATGCCCATTGGGGACGCGTTTATGCTTGCTTATGGCCTCGCCGATGCGACCGGCACCCCAAACTTTATGACGTATCCTGTCCAGGTCGAAGATGAGGCACAGCTGCTGCTTCCACCCCAGGAAGCCCCCGTCGCTGAAGTCGAATTGGAAGTTGATGTTCAGCGACATATAATCGTTGATATCCGGCTCCCAGCCGACTTCGACCATGTCAAAGAACCGGCACTGGTAGAAAGGATCGCCGAAGTACAGGTCGGTACCATACATGTTTCCGCCCGCATCCGTATGATGGTAGAGATATTGAAGGTTGTCTCCCGCATAGGTGGTGTTGGCCAGATACACGTTCCATTTGCGGGCTACGGAGACGGTCTCGAAACCCATCGGGAAACTCTGGGAAGCTTCCGCCACCCTGTCCCACTGATAGCTGAAGAGGCCGCCCAGTTTGAAAGAGACCTCCTGGAAGCCGATTCTTTCTCCAAGATCCACCCGTACATAGGGTTCGACAAGGTCGTTGTCCACCACTCCGTGAACAACCTCGCTGCTGGCATAATGATAGAACGTACCCGACCACCCCATGTCGAGCCAGTCGAGAGGCTGCCAGTTGCCGGCCGAAAGTATCATGAAACGTTCTCTTCGGGTTCCCGCCTTCCTTCCCATCCAGTCCGCCCCCAGCTCGGTATAGAACTTACGTGCCTTGTATTTAAGGAGGACACCATCCATGTTGCGGTCGTTGAAAAGCAGGAAGCTGTCGAAGAAGGCATCACCGTACTCGCCCTCCCTGTAGTGGTGCGGGAATACGCCGAGAACACCCTCGAACATCGACCCGTTCCCCAGGCGCACATGGCCGTCGTAATGGAACGTTACCTCATCGACCACCTGCCAGTTCAGGGGGCCGGCACCCATGTTCCTCAGCAAGTCCAGTCCCAGGTTCAGGCGGTGGTGCACCGACGGCCCCTGATAGAGGCTGAAACCGATACTGGGAGTCAGCACCATGGCATGGTCGGTACAGGATTCTATGGGAAGAAGCCCATCCCCTGCATAATATGTCGAAAGGAAGGCATCATGTTCTTTATTTTCAAAATAGTAATCAAAATAGGCACCGTATTCGAGGCTTACCTTACCCTTCTGTCCGGAATGACCGAAATGATTGAACGGCCCCTGGGCCATAAGCGCAAGCGGCAGGAGCGCAGCCATTATAAGGGAAAGGACTTTTTTCATGGGTGTGGAACTATTTGCACAAAGATAATTAAATTTGCAATATGATTAAACTAAGCACTCCGGTCATAGTGACTCCCCTTCCGGTTCAGATCGGTCTCCAGGACAAGATATGCGTCCTGGGCAGTTGCTTCTCCGATTCAATGGGAGCGAGGATGGCAGCAGGCGGATTTGATGTCTGCATCAATCCATTCGGAACCCTTTACAATCCGGTTTCCGTATGCAATTCGGTCGCCAGGCTGGAGAGCGGCATGCCGTTCAAGGAAGCCGATTGCGTGGAAATGGGTGCGGGCGCCGGACTGTTCTGCTCCTACTCGCACCACACATCATTTGCACGGGAAACTGCCGGAGAGTTCCTGGAAAATGCCAATGCCTCCCTTTCCGAAGCCTCCGCTTTCTGGCACGCCTGCAACAAGGTGATCGTCACCTTCGGCACCGCCCTGATATGGAAACTGGTCGAGAGCGGGGACGTCGTTTCCAACTGTTTGAAGAGGCCTGCTGCTGAATTCTCACATGAAATGCTGGGAGTGACGCAGATTGCCGCTCTCGTAAAGATGCTCGTAGCCTCCCATCCAGACAAGAAGTTCATCTTCACAGTCAGCCCCATAAGGCATCTGGGAGACGGAGCGCACGTCAACACCCTCAGCAAAGCCACCCTGCAGCTGGCCCTGAACAGCACCGGAGTGTGTTATTTTCCGGCATACGAAGTAATGCTGGACGAACTCCGCGACTACCGTTTCTACGCCGAAGACCTGGTCCACCCCAGCAAAACCGCCGAAGAGATAATCTGGCAGCGT
>CAJOQW010000029.1 GCA_905236955.1 uncultured Bacteroidales bacterium | reverse complement strand
TTGCTCTTCTCGATGAGCATCTCGATACTGATGTACTTGCCCACGATGAATCCGGCGCGGTACAGAAGCAGGAGCGTCAGAAGTCGGCTCATACGGCCGTTCCCGTCATTGAAGGGGTGGATGCAGAGGAAGTCCAGGATGAATACCGGCATCAGAAGAAGCGGATCGTAGGTGCCGGCCTCGATGGCTTCGTTGTATTTGGTGCAGAGGTTCAGCATGGCATCTGCCGTTTGAAAGGCCGGGACCGGACGGAAGCGGACAGTCTCCGTACCGTCTGCGTGTTTTTCTGCAATGATGTTGTCGGAGTTCTTGTACGTGCCGCCCACCGCGCTGCTGCTGAAGGAATAGAGATCCCGGTGCAACTGCAGGATGTTATTGGGGCGCGGAGCTATGTATTCGTAGGACTCGTGGATGGTTGCCAGCACGTCACGATAGCCGGAAATCTCTTCCTCGTTACGGTTGCGGGGTTTTACTTTTTCCTGGACAATGGCCTTCAGACGTTCGTCAGTTGTATAGATGCCCTCGATGCGGTTGGATGCGTCGGTACTCTGGATCTTGGCGACCTCCAGTAAAGCTGTGAGGACATCCGGCTCTGCTTCGATGAAGAGTTCCTGACGTCCCCGACACTCGTGGAGCCGGGTCAGCAGGGCAACGACCTCCGGAGTGAGGAGATCTTTCGGGCGTTTTATGAAATCAAATTCGTGCATAGCGCGTTCTGTTTACTGGGCAAATATAGTGTTTTTCTGCCTCAAAAACGAATTATCTGCATCAAATTTCACAAAATGATGCAGAAAACAATCCGAATGAGGCAGATTACTTGAAGTAGTCATATCTGTCGGTGAGTTTCTCGACGACCTTGAGATTGTCGGCCTTGATGTACTTCTTCAGCATCGCTGGAGAGGTGTGGCCGGTGACTTTCATGATGTCATACAGATCCACGCCGGCCAGATACATCAACGTGGCACCGGTACGCCGGGCCGTGTGGGTATGGATGAGTTTGTACTTCTCAATAATTTCCTTCTTGGGCGTGCCGCCTTTCGTGGTTTCGATCTCCACCTTCTCGGTCAGCCCGGCCACCTGTGCGATTTCCTTGATGTAGCGGTTGATGACCTGGTCCTCGAGGTGGGGAAGCTGATAGTTGTACTTCTCGAGAATAGCCTTCAGTTCTTTGATACACTTGCCCACAGAGTTGATTGAGTAGTCCTTCTTCTTGAGATAGGCGGTGTAGTCATAGTAGAAGGTCATATCATTTCATATTCTAGGAAGCATTTGTTGTTTACGAGTTATAATGGCCTGAAGGAGGTAGATGAAAGCGATGCCTGCGCCTACCATATAAGGCGAAATACCAGCGGATGATGCGATGGGTGATACAATGAGCGGAGAAAGGAACTGACCCAGATACAGGGCTGCCGAAAGCAGCGGCATCACCGTTGTAGCTGCATCCTTGCCTGCTTTTACCGAGCCGATGGTATTGAGATACGGTACGCCGATGCCGTTGGCGATACCAATAAGGACAGAACCAAGCAGCAACCAGACAAGGTTGTTTCCGGCAGCAAGGCACAGGTATCCGCCCATGAAGCCCGACGGCGCTGCATATTTCATCTGCGTAGCAAAGCGTTTCATCATCGCGCCGAATACCAGGCCGACAAGGAACGCCACCACATCGAGTCCCACCATTACCAGCGTGACGGCCATCTCGCTGAGCGAGCTTGATGCGGTAAGCGCGAAGTTGGTGGGATAAATGAAGAACAGCACCATTACGAGAAACATGCCTACTACCGAAGGATGGAAACGCTTGAGAAGCGACAGCGAAACTCCTCCTCTTCCTGACAACCGTTCATTTGGCAGGAAGAGTGCGACCAAAATCATGGCGATCACTCCCAGCAGGTACACCAGGAAAGCATAATTCCAGTTTACAGATGCAAGTAACCCTGCCAGGAATGTCGCAACCACGCCTCCCATCTGGTTCATGGCAGCAGAAAGGCCCATCAAACCGGCTTGCTCTTCAGGAGGGAAGTAATAGGCCAGGAGTCCGGTGGAAAGGGGCATTATCATCCCAACGCTCACTCCCATAAGCGCCCGGAATACGAGCAGTACCCAGATGTTATCCACAAAGAACGCTCCGGCTCCCGCAAGGACATAGAGCATCAGGCCCGTCAGTGCCAGCGTGCGCGTTTTCATCAGACGGCACAGCAGCGGGAAAAACAGATTGGTAAGGATGATAAACAGGGCCGGGAGGCTTACAACAAGCTGGATAAGCAGCGGGTCCTGCCCGGCAAAATGCTTGTTGATTATGCCCAGCGCAGGAGCTATCGCAGCCCCGGCCATGACGGTTAACAAACTGATGGAGAGAATAGTAAAAAGCAGTCTCCTCTTTTTCATAATCATAGTTTTAAAATCCAATGGAGACTCACAGCTCTACCAAGCTTGCTAAGACGTTTGCGGGTGCAAAGATACTGTTTTTTTGCAACTATGCCTCTTCATATCCCGCGAAATCGGCCTCATACAATAACGAAATACCGACATCCGGATTCGGGGCTGGCGTTATACCTAAATGTGAATTCGAATTACCCGGACTGTTTTTGTTTTTTCCCTTCTACTATATATGAAAGGGCCATGGCAGATCGCCCCATCAAAAAAGCCACCCTCCCGGATGGCTTAACTCGCTTAAAACCCTACGCCCAGATGGAGCCCGACGGTGTTTGTCATGTATGATCGTTTCAACATTCGAAATAAGGTTATTCTGTGCAAATCATATGCCGTGTCGTCCTATTTCCTGCCCAGGGTGATGCTGAACTCGTAGTCCCTGTCAGCCCATACTGTGCGGTCGGGTTCCGGACGGGAGCCCCAGGAATTATATCCGCCCACGCCGGTCATGGATCCGTCGAGGCATAGCTCGACATAATCCCTTACGGGGATATCGTTGACATGGCCCCAGATACGGCTGCCATCGGCATCGTGCGGGTCAAGGTCCTCGATGCTGCAGCGGAGGGCGTTGAACTCGAAGGGCTTGTCGCCGGTGATGCACACAAGACCGATCTCAAGCCACTCCACACCGGTATGATGGCCTGTTTCCTGCGGTCTCACATAGGGATAGCATTCCGCCTCGGCAGTGGAAGCATAGATGCCCACGGGATAGGCCGAGAAGCGGTCGCAATAGTTCTCCTGTGGGCCGCGGCCGAAATAGGTGAATCTGTCATAGCCGGCTTTCATCCTGGTACGGAACCCGATGCGGGGAACGTCCACATGGTCCGTTCCCCCGTGGAACGCGGCATCTATCTTCAATGCCCCGCCTTTCACCAGGTTGTAGGCAACGTCCATGGTACAGCCGTCAGGCAGGAGGTAAGTGACGAGTACGGCCCCTCCGAAGTCATCGGTCTCCACATCAGCAGAGACGACGGCAACCGAATCCTTCCATGCGCCATAGCGCCTTTCCGGGCCGTGATTGCCCCATTCGTTGTCATTTGGGGCTCGCCAGAATTCAGGCTTCAGTCCGAACTCCTTGAGGATGATGTTCCTGAGCCCCCTGCGGTACTGGACAACCCTGCCGCTCTCAGTATCGAACACGAGTTTTGCGCCGCGTCCCTTGAGGGTGATCAGGTTCCCCCTGGCATCCGCCTTCACCCTGTAACGACTGGGCGCCGCACCCTTCTTGTCGGCATGCCTCAACAGAAGTTGTTCTGTAGCAATGGGATAACCTGCCGGCAAGAGGGCCGTCGCTTCGGGATTGACGAGCTTGAAATTGATATAATAAGTCTTGAGGGGGTCCATCTCCGGCAGGTCCACGCTGAAGTCCTCTCCTATGAGAGGCGGATTGTTGAAATGCCTGGAACCGGACACAACGGTCTTCCCGTCTTCTGTAACCTCCCACAGGAGGTCGTTGTCGAGAGCCTTGAAATAATGGCGGTTGAAGAGGTTGAAAGTATTCATTACCAGGGAGTCCTCCGCATCCGCGAATCTGATGTCGGCCTCCTGGTACCAATATTTCACCTCCCAGGCACCGGGATGGATGTCGAGGTCGGGATTTACGAGTCCGTTGCAGCAGAAGTTGCGGTCCCGCCACCAGCCTTTCGGGTCCTTTTCAGGGTCGCCATAGTCGCCGCCATAAGCCCACCAGCTGCGTCCCTTGCCTTCGGTGCGTACTATGCCCTGGTCAATCCAGTCCCAGATGAATCCGCCCTGCAGGTTGGGATAGGAATAGAATGCCTGCCACATGTAGTCGAACGAACCAGTGCTGTTGCCCATGGCATGCGCATATTCGCAGAGCACCACGGGCTTTTCGGAAGGCAGGGTGCCCATCCTCAGGAGCCAGCGGGTATCGGGATACATCGGATTCAGGAAGTCGGTATTGTAGCCGCCTCCGGCCCTTTCGTAAACTACGGGCCTGTTCATTCCCTTTGCTTCCAGTTCCTTGAGAACGTCGTAGATCTTCACGAAATTCTCGCCGTTGCCGGCCTCGTTGCCCAGCGAAAGGATAGTGACGCAGGGATAGTTCTTCGTGCGCCGGTACATGTTCAGGTTCCTGTCAAGATGCTTGGCATACCAGGCGGGATCCTTGGCAAGGGTACGCTCTCCGTAGCCCATGCCGTGGCTTTCCACGTTGGCTTCGTCATAGACATAGAATCCGAGGCTGTCGCAGAGTTCGTAGAACGCCCTTGACTGGGGGTAATGGCAGGTGCGGATGGCGTTGATGTTCAGCTCGCGCATGCGCCTGAGGTTTTTCCTGATATATTCCCTGTCGCAATAATGTCCGGTGAACTCGTTGTGCTCATGCAGGTTGACACCCTTGAACTTCACCGGCATGCCGTTGATGCGGAATATGTTACCATCCAGCCCGAAACGCCTGAAACCGACGTCGAAACGGGTGTATTCCTCCCCCATCTTGAGCAGGAGAGCATAAAGCTCGGGGGTTTCGGCGGTCCATTTGCGCACATTCGGGACCACCAGCCTGTCCACGTTGGCAGGGCCCTCCGCGACTGTCTTGCCGTCCTTGTCCAAAAGTTTGTAATAGGATGGGATACCGGACGTGGTGAAAAGGGAGAAGATTCCGTCGGTGAAGGATTCGTCAAGTGTCGAGACGATGTCGATGTCGAAATTGTCCTTTACCTGTTCGCTGGAAAGATACACATCCCTTTCGATGCCGCTTACCCTCCAGAAATCCTGGCATTCCAGATAACTCCCTGAACTCCAGCGGTAGCACTTGAGCATAAGATCGTTCTCCCCTTCCTTCAGGAACGGTGTTATGTCGAAGCGGGCCAGGTTCTTGCTGTCTTCACTGTATCCCACCTCCTTGCCGTTAACATAGGTGTACACCCCGGATTTGGCTCCGCAGATGTTCAGGTACACTTCGCGGCCTTTCCATGCCTGGGGCACTGTGAAACTGCGTTTGTAGATGCCTACGGGATCTTCCTCCGGGATAATCGGTGGCTGCGGATCCTCGGTGGCGAAATCGTACATGGTGTTCACATATACGGGAGTGCCGTAGCCCTGGAATTCCCAGTTGCCGGGTACTTTTATTTTCCCCCAGCCGCTGAGTTCCGCCGGAATCTCCTTCTCGGAACCGAAATAGAGGAAGTCCCAAGTCCCATTGAGGTCCACATAGAAGGGGCTTTTCTCGAAAGGAAGGGTAAGAGCTTCTTTTTCAGAAGGATAGAAGATGAGTTCAGTGCGTCTTGTCTGGGCATTAACGTTGGTTGCGTCGATGTCGCGATAAAACGGCAGGGCCGTCTGTGCCGCCGCATCCAGCCCCATCAAGAGGCAGGACACGGCCAGGATCAGTGCTTTCATAATCATTATTGTGCATTATTGTGGTTTGTCTGTCATTTCGAATTCGAGAGTCCCCCCAGCCATTATGTCTTCGTAGGAAATCCTGGGTTCTTCCAACAATTTGCCATTCAGTTTCACGCCTTTCACGTAGATGTTCACCTTGCTGTTGCCGCGGGCCACTATCTTGAAATTGCCGTTCACCGTGGCTTCCATGACGGACGGGCTCCCGAGCCAGAGATCCTTGCTGCAGGGATCCACCTGATAGAACCCCAGCGAGGAAAGGACGTACCAGGCGCTCATCTGCCCGACGTCCTCGTTGCCGCACAGGCCCTCGGGAGTGTCGAAATAAAGGGAATCCATGATGGTGCGCACTATCTTCTGGCACTTGTCCGGCCGTCCGGCCATATCGTACATATATGCCATGTGGTGACAGGGCTCGTTCCCGTGGGCGTATTGACCGATGAGGCCGGTTACGTCGCTGTAGCTGTCCCCCATGTCGCCCTGTGCAGTGAAAAGGCTGTCGAGTTTCTGAACGAAACGGTCTTTCCCTCCCATGAGGCCGATGAGTCCCGGGACATCATGAGGCACCATGAAAGTGTACTGCCAGCCGTTGCCCTCGGTGTAATCGATATTGCTGAAACCGGCGTCGAAGGGATTGTAAGGAGTGCGGAAAGAGCCGTCCTTCGCGACCCCGCGCAGGAAGCCTGTGGACGGATCGTAATACTTGCGGTAAAGTGCGGCTTTCTCCCTGAATGCAGCCGCTACGGCCCCGTCCCCGGCCAGCTCCGCCACCTTTGCCACCGATGAATATGAAACTGCGAATTCAAGCGCCTTGCTGACGCTCTCCCCCTGTTCCGTGGCATCATAAGGGATGAAGCCATAATCGAGAATGTCCTGCTGGCCGCGGTCGCGGGTATTGCTGGATGCGACCATGGCTTCGAGAGCCTTCGGCACATTGTCGTACAACCCCTTCAGGACGAGATCCCCCAGAATCACGACACCGGCGTTGCCGGGCATGCAGTCTGTCTCGTTCCCCCACAGATGCCATACAGGGAGTTCCCCGCCCTTTTCGTATATGTCCATGAAACTCTTCCCGAAAGCCCTTACCTTCGCCGTATCGATGATTGTATACAGCGGGAAGGCCGCCCTGTAAACATCCCATAAGGAAAAAACCGTATAAAGTTCAGGATCGGATGCATCACTGAAACGGGCCGGTGCTATCATGCTGTGATATAGGGCTGTATAGAACACCTTCTCCTGTTTCTCATCCAGTGGCTTTATGGAAATCTTCCCAAGTACCTTGTTCCACTGTTCCCTTGCGTAAGCCGCATTCTTCTCGAAATCGTTCCCCTTGCGGGTGTCAGCCCCGATGTTGTCGAGAGCTTTCTGCGCACTTGTCGGGGAAATGCCGACGACAACATGCAAAGTCTTTTCGGAAGAGGTGTCGAAGTGGAGTTCCCTACGCGGAGAGTCTTCGTCTCCTTGCATGATGAAAGGCTGCGAGAACATGGCATAATAATAAACCTTCTGGTCCTTGGCCCAACCGGAGGAACGGCGGAATCCCCTGACAGTGCGGTCGTTGACGGTTTCTATCTTCCAGCCGGTCAGATTGTCCCATCCCACTCCGGTAGCCAGGTCGAGGAGCACAGCGGAAGAATCGCCGCTGAACGTATATTCGTGATATCCCGTATATGTCCCTGCGGTAAGCCGCACCTTAACCCCGTAATCCGGAAGCTCCACCGAATAGAATCCGGGAGAGACCGACTCCAACGAATGGTCGAGACCTGCGCAAAGACGGCCTGAGACATGTTTCCTGCGGGCAGGGTCGAAGGGAAGCAACGTAACGTCCCCCAGGTCGCCGACGCCCGTACCCGAGAGATGGGTATGGCTGAATCCAAGGATGATGCTGTCCTGATACGAATAACCTGAGCACCAGTCCCATCCGCGGGTTATCTGGGTCGGGCCAAGTTGGACCATTCCAAACGGCACACCGGCACCGACGAACACGTGTCCGTGGCCGCCAGCCCCTATCATCGGATCCACGCGGGAAGAAAGGTCGCCTCCGCCCGAGCATGAAAGTGCAAGCACGAAGAACAGCGGGAACAGTAAACGTTTCATTACGGTGATTATTTGATTGATATGGCGAAACCGCCGCTCTGGGCGAGATGCATCGGGAGCTTGTCGGCAGAGGTGACCTTGACCGAGCGTATGTGGTAGCCCGGATTGAAGGCGGGATCATCCCCCAACCCGCAGGCATCCGCTGCGTCCTCATAGATGGTTGCAGTATAGGTGCGGCCGGACTCAAGGAAGGACAGATCGACCGTGAGGTCGCGGGCGTTCTCGTCGGTCACGCCTCCCACGAACCATTCGTGACCGTCCATGCCCATGTTGGCCTTGCACTTGGCTCCGGCCTTCGCCTGGCGGGCAATCACCAGATAATCACCCGGTTCCGCCAGCAGATACTCGCTGCGGCTCCAATCCACGGCGACATCCTTGATGAACTGGAATGCGTCCATATGTTCGGCATAGTGTTCCGGAAGGTCGGCTGCCATTTGCAGCGGCGAGTACATCGTGACATACAGTGCCAGCTGCCTGGCGATGGTGGATGAAATCTTTCCGGGATAGGCAGGGTTGAGACGGGCCATGTCCATCTCGAAGATTCCCGGAGTGTAGTCCATCGGGCCGCCCTGGAGCCTGGTGAAAGGCAGGATGGTGACGTGGTTGGGAAGGACGCCGGTCTTGAATTCGGTACCCCGTGCGGACTCGTTGCCGATCATGTTGGGCCAAGTCCGGCATAGTCCGGTGGGACGTACCGCCTCATGGGCATTCACCATTATATGATGCTTTGCAGCTTCGGTTACGGCATAATGGTAATGGTTAATCATGAACTGGCTGTAATGGTGTTCGCCTCCTGGGAGTATGTCACCGACATATCCGCTCTTGACCGCGTCGTAGCCATATTTGTCCATGAGCGTGTAAGCTTCTTCCATGTGACGCTCGTAATTGATTGCCGACGATGATGTTTCGTGATGCATGACGAGCTTCATACCCTTCGAATGCGCATAGGCGTTGAGAGCTGCAATATCGAAGTCGGGATATGGGGTGACAAAGTCGAAAACATCGAATTTCTGGCAACCGAACCAATCTTCCCATCCTTCGTTCCACCCCTCGACGAGCAAAGCATCAAAGCCATTGTCCCCGGCGAAATCGAGATAGCGGCGGACATTGTCGTTGTTGGCCCCGTGGTGGCCATGGGGGGTAGCCTGCCCATAGTCTGTCTCGCCCAGACGCACGGAGTGGAAATCGCCTGTATAGCTCCATTTGGACTTGTCGGCAATCATCTCCCACCATACGCCCATATACTTTATGGGATGCACCCATTCCGCGGCATCGGGTATTGCGCAAGGCTCGTTGAGATTGAGTATCAGCCTGGACGCCAACACCTTACGGGCGTCATCGACCGCCATGACGGTGCGCCACGGGGTCTTGCAGGGGGTTTGCATGCGGGCTCCGAAACCCTCGGCATCAGGAGTGAGCATGGTCTTGAAGACCAGTTTCCCCGGATCCAGGTCGAGGTTCATGGTCGGATAGTCCAGCACCGCGGCTTCGTGGATGTTGATATACAGGCCATCGTCCGTCTTCATCTGCAGAGCCGTCTGCACGGCATTCTCGGAGCATATCTGCTGCGATGCGTTATAGTCGGGATTGTGTCCGGCGGCTATCCGGGAAAGGCGGGAAACGGTGTAGCTGTATTCCTGGGTGTCATAGTCGCCGGGGATCCAGCAGGCCGTATGGTCGCCGGCCATCGCGAACTGGGTCAGCTCGTCAGTGACGACGAAATACGTAAGATTTTCCTGGTCGGGAAATTCGTAACGGAAACCAAGGCCGTCGTCATACAGCCGGAACCGGATATTCAATTTGACCCCGTCCTTGCCGAGTTTGACCAACAGTTCGTTGTAATTGTTGCGAATTCTGCTTTCCTCACCCCATATCGGCTCCCAGGTCTCGTCCAGTCCGCCGTTCTCGGCACCTTCGAAACTGAACCCGCTGTGGAAGTCTACCGGGTCCTTGTAAATGTGCCCTTTGCGGGTCTCATAACTGTCATTCACGCGGTTACCACGGAAAGTGAAGCCCATGGAGCTTGGCAGCACGACGTCTTTACCGCAAAGAGAAAGCGAATAAGCAGGAGTTCCGTCTGAGGAAAGGCCGAATGTCATGACCATATTGCCATCGGGGCTTCCAAGAACCTGTACATCGGTCAATTGCATTTTTTCGGGGGCCTGTGAACATGCGGCCGCAAGGACAGCCGCGACTATGAATAAAAACCTGTTTCCCATATCATACAAAGATAACGATTTTATGATGACGTGTCAAGGGCTTCCCCGAAATCAGGGAAGCCCTCGACGTATGCCGTCCGGTATATTACCTGGATTCCAGAGTGCCCAGTTCGCGGCCGAGGAAAGTGTGGCCCGTGGTGTCCGCCAGGAGATTGAACTTGACCTTGTCCTGGAAGACTATCACGAAATCGGAACCCCCGAACAGGAAATAACCCAGTTCCTGTCCCTTCCTGACCTCGGTCCCGGGCTGCAGGCCCTCCGAGAAGTTGACAGAGCAAATCTGGGACATGCCTATGGGCAGCAGGGCCACCTTGCCGAACTTCGCGTTCTCCAGGACAACACAGGCGCGGGTTTCGATGCTCTCCCAGTTGGGATTGCGGCTGTCG
>CAJOQW010000028.1 GCA_905236955.1 uncultured Bacteroidales bacterium | reverse complement strand
TATCCTGGTCACCAATTCCACCATGCTGGAAGGCTCCACCCTCAACCTGGCGCAGAACATCCGCCTGCTCGAAGACGGGGTCAGCAGCGAGGGGAAGACTATCTCAGAACAGCTGAAGAACATCGACCTTTTCAAGGCATACCAGATGGCCCTGAAGGATGCCGAAACGCATCAGGTCTGGAGCGGATACAGGCTCAAGTCGCTGGCCGCCAGGGCCTTGAAGTGCCGCGGATTCGACTGCAACAAGGTCTCCGACGAAGCCGCACTGCAGGCCATCTGCCACGAGGCGAACGAAGCCCGCATGCACGCCCGTACCCTGGGAGAGGAAGGCCTGCGCAAGGCGGCCGTCAGCATCCGCGACAAAGTCGCAAAGGCCGGCCTCTGGCAGGAAGGGAATGTGATCATGGGAAGGCTGCTTGGCAATATGCTGGAATTCGAGTTTGGGCTGGAGCCTTCCGGATCCCGCCCTTCCAGGGGCACGAGCGACAACGCGGCCCGCATCCTGGATATTCTGGCGAAGCATCCGCGTTGCACAACGGCCGAACTTGCAGGCATCCTTCACATCTCCGACAAGGGCGTGGAGAAGCATCTCGCCAACCTCAAAAAAGCTGGCAGGCTCCTGCGCGTCGGGCCGGACAAAGGAGGATATTGGGAGGTTAAATGAAAATGAGAAAGTTATTGCTTGCCGCGCTGACTGCTGCAGCGATTGCCGCATGCACGCGGGATGAATCCAGGTTGACACCGGGACCCACAATTGAAACAAAACCGGAAATCGCCTCCAATGTCGTCGCGGGCTCCGTTGTCGTGCAGGTGGACGACGCCCTGCTCGAATTGCTGGAGGCTGCCGGAGACGGGGCCGTGAAAACCAAGTCTGAAGATGTAAACGAGGCCCTGCGGGCGATAGGGATCAAGAGTTTCTCACGTTTGTTCCCTTATGCGGGCGAATACGAAGAACGTACACGGGACTTCGGCCTTCACCGATTCTATCTTATAGAATACGATGAAAGCATCCCGTCCACCAAGGCCGGAGACGTGCTGGGAAGCATCGATGGCGTAACCAAAGTGGAGGCTCCCCATAAGGTGCGCCGCCGCAGCGCCGTTCCCGATGACCCTTATTTCAAATGGCAGTGGGATATGTATAACGACAAATCCCTGTCCATTGGATGTACGCAGAGTTACCCTTCGTACGGCATCGAAAAGTTCAGCAACAACGGAGCCGATATGAACCTGTTGTCGGTTTGGGAGAATTATACCACCGGAAACAGCAACGTGATAGTCAACGTGGTGGACGGAGGCGTGGATTTAAACCACCCGGATCTTGCTGGCGCAGCAATCGCAGCCAGTTTTAATGGCAGCAAGGATTTCGTCCACGACTCGTACGTCATCAATCCGGATTCCCATGGCACGCACGTTGCCGGCACCATAGCGGCCGTACGCAATAACGGAATAGGCGTTGCAGGCATCGCCGGTGGCGATTACGCCAAAGGGATCCCCGGTGTCCGAATCCTCAGCAGCCAGATTTTCGACGGCGATGACGGCGCCAGTGATGCAAACACTGCAAATGCGATAAAATGGGGTGCCGACCACGGAGCAGTCATCAGCCAGAACAGCTGGGGCGAAAGTGCTGACTCCAATGAGGATGGGAAGGTGTCTTCTTCCGAGCTTTCTGCTTATAAGAAGAGGACCATCCCCGACTACCTTAAAGCCGCTGTCGACTATTTCATCCAGAGAGCAGGCTGCGAAAAGACCGCCCCCTACAACCAGCGTTCAGATTCTCCGATGAAGGGCGGTATCGTCGTTTTTGCCGCAGGCAACGAGAACATCGACTATGACCCCTACTGTGCTTACGATCAGATCGTTGCGGTGGGCGCCGGCACGGCGGGATACACAAAAGCATACTACTCCAACTACGGTTCATGGGTAGATATCTGCGCCCCCGGAGGAGACGGGCTCTACAATGGATCCGTGAACGACTGCGACACCTAGACCTTCTACGATAGCGACGGGGCATACAGATACAGCCGCGGGCAGATTTACAATCTATACGCTACCCAGAAGCTGACGCAATATGATCTGGACAATTACGACTACACAAGTTACGGCTACATGTCCGGCACCTCCATGGCCTGCCCGCACATCAGCGG
>CAJOQW010000027.1 GCA_905236955.1 uncultured Bacteroidales bacterium | reverse complement strand
TTCGCCTTCGTTATTGATGATGACGGTAGGCTGGTTGCCTTCCATCACTGCCACGCAACTGTTGGTAGTTCCGAGGTCGATTCCGATGATTTTTCCCATAATATCTTTTATTTATATCTATTATTCTGTAAATCCCCTGCTGCGGGGACGCAATGGAATAAACCAAACGCGTGCCATAACCGTTTTCTGACAAATTGTCATTATCTTTGCGCAACCATGATCTACAGGCAGCTTTCAAACGAGGAAACCGGGGATATCCGCAGCAGGATAATCTACGAGGACAACCATCTGCTGGTCTTCGACAAGAGGCCGGGCGAAATAGTCCAGGGCGACAAGACCGGGGACGAGCCGCTGAGCGAAACCCTCAAGGCCTTCATCGCTGCCAGGGATGCCAAGCCGGGACAGGTTTTCATGGGTGTTCCCCACCGTATCGACCGTCCCGTCAGCGGACTCGTCATCTTTGCCAAAACCGGAAAGGCCCTGGAAAGGCTCACCGGGATGTTCCGCGACGGGGATGTCCACAAGACATACCTGGCGCTCTGCTGCAAGGCTCCCAAAATGAAGGAAGGACTGCTGGAGGACTGGCTGGTCCGCAACGAGAAACAGAACAAGAGCTACGTCGTCGACGCTCCGGAAACTGCAGTGCCTGAAGGACAGCCTCTCCCGAAATCACCTACTGGCCGGAAGGCTGCTGCCTTTGCCGGAGAGCCTGCGAAATTGGCGAAACTCAAATACCGCCACATCCTGGATACCGACAAATACCATCTGCTCGAAGTGGAACTGCTCACCGGAAGGCACCATCAGATCCGCTGCCAACTTTCCCACATCGGCTGCTGCATCAAAGGCGACCTCAAATACGGGGCCCCCAGGTCGAATCCCGACGGAAGCATATGCCTCCACTCATACAAGGCAACCTTCATCCACCCTGTCAGAAAGACAGTGATGGAGTTAACCGCCACTGTCCCTGGGAGTTGGAAGGGAGTACGTCTTTAGTGGCCAGCACCCCGTAATAGGCGGTGGGGGTCATGTTCATATATAACTTGAACGCCATGTTGAACGTAACCACCGAATGGAATCCGCATGTCATAGCCAGTTCCACTATCTTGATATTCCTGTCCTTGCGCATGAGTTCCGTAGCGTAGGATATACGGTAATAATTGATGAACTGCCTGTAGTTCCGCCCCGAAAAATAGTTGATGGCCTTTGATAAATAGACCTTGTTGGTAAACACCGCACTTGCCAGGTCATCTATGGAAAAGCCGTCCACCAGGTAAGGTTTCTTGGTCTCCATATATTTGATGACCTTGGAATAAACCGCATTGAGTTGTTCGTCGGTACCAGCCGAATCCGGCATGCTCCTCAGATTTCCCCGCATTATCTCCTTTATCGACTTCTCCCTGCGGGAACCGATGAAAAGCGTCCTGCCCGTGTAAGCGCGGTAATACTGTGCCCCGTAGAAGGCCGTGAGCATGATCAGATGGAAGATGAACACCCAGGCGGGAGCCTCATACCGGCATGCCGTAAGGGCGGAAACGCCTATCAGGCAGAGAAGCAACTGATACGAAGCCCTTGAATAATCTTCGACGGCACACCATACCGAATCCAGGCGGAAAAGGGTACGGACATTGTCGTATTTGCTGCATGCCCGGTAAATAGCATACATCACCGTCACGGACAAGGATACAAGCATTCCCAACAGGCACTCGTTGCCATAGAAGAAAGGGCATAGGGACATTACCGCTCCCAGGACCGAGAGTCCCGAAGCAAAAGGTATGGATTTACCCGCATCCTCGTAACTCAAAGGGTATATCATGAGCACGGACGAGCAGATGATGAAGTCGGCGAGAAGGCACCTGATACCGAAACCTCCGCCCGAAACAATTTGGAGCACGACTAAAACAATTAACGAGAAAACGGAAATTGCCCTGATGATAAATGCCTTAGCTAGTGTTTTTTTCATACTTTAAGAAGTCTTTGTTGTTGTTTTCGGGCCTAATATACGATTAAATCCTGCCTCCACGGGGAGTAGAGGCAGGGGTAAAAGTCAAAAAAAAAATTATTTCCGGACCTAAGATTTTTCGGGAGATTTACCCCCTTGATTACCCCCTTTAAGGGCACCTTTTATGGCATCGAAACCCTTGCCGTAGACGGCCGTAACCGAAGCCACCGAAACGAAGGCATTGGGATCGATGGCCTTTATGCTCCTCAGCATCAGGTTCAGGTCATTTTTCCTAGTGAGCACCATAAGTACCTGGACCGCCTCCTGGGAATACCATCCCTTGCCATTCAGGACGGTGACCCCGCGATGGAACTCATGGGTGATTTCGTCGGCTATTTCTGCGTGCTTCCTCGAAGTTATGAACACCTGCACGCTCTGCCTGGATCCGGAAAGGGTCCAGTCGAGCACTATGCTCAGCACGGCCGCCAGGATATAGCCGTAAACCACCACCATTATCTTGTCGATGAAGGGCACCAGCGTCCCGTCCGGAGTATAGGAAGGGACTAGGATGGAAGATGCTATGATGACCACATCTATCCATAGGATGACCTTCCCCGGGGATATGCCACGGTACTTGTTCAGTATGAGGGCGATTATGTCCGTTCCTCCCGTGCTGCCTCCCTGCGACATGGTGAGCCCTATGCCGAAACCGGCGAGCATGCCGCCCATGATCACGCTCAGCAACTTGCCGTTGTCGATGGCCATCGCCTGGATGAAACTCTTCGGGATGATGTCCCCGCCAAGACTAAGGGTGAGGGATGCGATGAGGACCGCATAGACAGTCTTGATTCCGAAGCCCCTCCCCAAGGTGAAGAGCCCGACGGTAAGGAGTATGGCGTTGATTACGAAATAGCTGTATCCAGTCTTGATGACGCCGTGCGTGGCATATTCGATGATGGAACCGACACCTGTAACCCCGCCGCCTACCAGGTTGTTGGGTATCAAGAAAATATCCCATGCCAGGGAATAGCACACGATACCGAAGGTTATCAGGGCGTATTCCTTAAGGACGGTCGCGAAGTTGTGTTTGAGTACAGCCATTATTCATCCGGTTTTTTCTTCAGGGTCAATTTGCCGGTCTTTATCGCGGTGAAACCTTCACCGTACACTTCGCCGACATTGTTAACGCTCAGGAAGGCCTTGTTGTCGATCCTGTTGATTTCCTTGCTAAGCGGGGAGAACTCACTGCGGGTCAGCAGCACGAGCAGCACGTTCTTGGACTGCTTCGTGTACCAGCCCTGGGCTTTCAGGACCGTCACTCCCCTTTCCATCTTACCGCTGATGTAGTCGGCTATCTCCTGGTATTTCTCGGAGAAGATGAGGAGTTGCATCTTGTTCTTGCCGCCTATCGTGAACATGTCTATGGTGAGCGCGAAGGTCACTATCTCCAGGAGGCCGTAAACCACGTCGTTGAAGGTCTTCGGGTCGCCTGAATAGGATCCGAAACCCGGCCGCAGGAGCAACTGCGACACCACGACTATAAGGTCGGTGATGAAAAACACCCCGCTCAGGGATACCGGCCAGTACTTGTTGACTACCAGGGCCACTATATCCGTCCCTCCTGTACTGCCGCCGTTCCTCAGGCACAAGCCTATACCCAGGGACTCGAAAAAACCGGCGATGATGGGCACAAGGGTCGGATCCTTTACATAGAGGAAATTGCCAGGGATGGCATGCAACCAGCTCCAGTCGTCGACCAGCCAGAGGAAGACCGAGGACATCAGGATGCAGTACAGGGTCTTGAACCCGAAACCGATCCCGAATATCAGCACGGCCATCAATATGAGAAGGGCGTTCACGACGAAGAATGAATATGAAGCCTTTATCAGGCCGTCGGTCGCGAACTCGATGATGGTACAGACTCCCATCAGGCCGCCGGCCGACATCTCATTGGGTATCATGAACGCCTCCCAGGACACAGTGTAGATGAAAGTAGCGAACGTCATTACCGCATACTCCCACACAGTGCGCAGAACCTTGTTCCCGTGTTTCATTTCAAGACTATGTTAACTATCCTTCCGGGAACTACTATCACTTTAACTACCTGCTTGTCTGCCACGTATTTAGCAGTATCGGGAAGAGCCCTCACCGCGGCTTCCACCTCCTGGGTTGAAGCCGACTTGGGAAGGTTCACGGTGAACCTCGTCTTGCCGTTGAAAGATACCGGATAAGTAACGCTGTCCTCCACCGTGAAGGCGGGGTTGAACTCCGGGAACCTGGCTTCCACCACGCTGTCATCATGTCCCAGGGCGTGCCACAGTTCTTCGCTGATGTGCGGGGCGAACGGGGAAAGGAGTATGACAAGCGGTTCGAGGATACCGCGGGAAGAGGTTTTGAGGTCGGTGAGTTCGTTCACCGCTATCATGAAGGCGCTGATGTTGGTGTTGTAGGAGAAAGATTCGATATCCTCCTGCTCCTTGCCGATGAGGGTATGGAGGGCCTTGAGTTCCGCCGGAGAGGGCTCCGTATCCGTCACCAGCAATTTGTCCTGGTTGTAGAAAAGGCGCCAGAATTTCTTGAGGAAGCGGTGCACGCCGTCGATACCCTTGGTATCCCATGGCTTGCTCTGCTCTACCGGACCGAGGAACATCTCATACAGCCTCAGGGTGTCGGCCCCATAGGAATCGCATATCTCGTCGGGGTTGACGACATTGTACATGCTCTTGCTCATCTTCTCGACCGCCCAGCCGCAAATGTACTCTCCGTCCTCGAGGATGAACTCGGCATCGGCGAATTCGGGCCGCCATGCACGGAAAGCTGCCATATCCAGCTTGTCGCCGTGTACTATGTTCACGTCGACATGGATCTCGGTGGTGTCATAATCTTTCAGGAGCCCCGCGGAAACGAAGGTGTTCGTGCCCTTGACCCTGTAGACGAAGTTGGAGCGCCCCTGGATCATGCCCTGGTTGATGAGCTTGCGGAAGGGTTCTTCTTCACACACATAACCCATGTCGAAAAGGAACTTGTTCCAGAAACGGGAATAGATGAGGTGTCCTACCGCATGTTCGGTCCCTCCAACGTAGAGGTCCACGTTCCGCCAGTACCTGTCGGCATCCGCGCTCACGAGTTCCTGGTCGTTGCAAGGATCCATGTAACGCAGATAATAGGCGCTGGATCCCGCAAAGCCCGGCATGGTGCTGGTCTCGAGCGGATAACCCTTGTAGTTCCAACCGGCTGCCCTCTCAAGCGGAGCCTCGCCATGGTCGGACTTGAAGGATGTTATCTCGGGAAGCTCGAGCGGAAGTTCGCTCTCGGGGAGCGGAGTGGCTATGCCGTCCTTGTAGTAGATGGGGAACGGCTCGCCCCAGTAGCGCTGGCGGCTGAATATCGCATCGCGCAAACGGTAGTTGGTCTTGCGCCGTCCCAGACCGTTCCGCTCGACATAATCCTTGGCTGCTTCTATGGCATGCTTCACATCCATGCCGTCAAGGAAACCGGAATTGACCATGATGCCTTCCTTGGCGTCGAAACTGTTCTCGGACACATCTGCGCCTGCTATGATGGGGATGATGGGCAGGCCGAACTTCTTTGCGAAGGCATAGTCGCGGCTGTCGTGGGCGGGAACGCCCATTATGGCTCCCGTGCCATAACCGACAAGGACATATTCGGATATCCAGATGGGGATTTTCTCGCCTGTCAGCGGATTGACTCCGTACGAACCGGAGAATACCCCCGTCACGTTCCTGGTTTCGGCCTGGCGCTCACGCTCAGTCTTCTTGGCGGCATATTGCAGATACTCCTCGACAGCAGCCTTTTCGGAGGCGGCGGTAAGTTGCGGGACGAGTTCGCTTTCGGGTGCAAGCACCATGAAGGTCACCCCGAAAACTGTATCCGCACGGGTGGTGAATATGGTTATAGGCAGGTGGCGGCCATCGCAGACGGTATCGAATATCATTTCGGTGCCTTCGCTCTTTCCTATCCAGTTGCGCTGCATATCCTTGAGCGACTCCGTCCAGTCCAGCTTGTCCAGCCCTGCAAGGAGCCTTTCGGCATAAGCCGAGACACGCAGCTGCCACTGCTTCATCTTCTTCTGTACCACAGGATATCCGCCCCTTACGCTCAAGCCGTCCTTCACCTCGTCATTGGCAAGCACGGTACCGAGGCCTTCGCACCAGTTGACACTGGTTTCGCCCTGATAGGCGATACGGTAATTCATGAGTATTTCGCTCTTTTCCTTTTCGGAAAAAGATTTCCACGCGTCAGGGGTTATGCCGTCGTAGCCTTCGGTCTCGAAGCGCCCGACCAGTTCGGTTATTGGACGGGCCTTGTCCAGGAACGGGTCGTACCAGCTCTTGAACATCTTGAGGAACGCCCACTGGGTCCATTTATAGTAAGAGGGATCACAGGTGCGGAAAGAACGGTCCCAGTCGAACGAGAAGCCGAGCCTGTCAAGCTGGCTGCGGTAACGGGCGATATTATCGTCCGTAGTCTTCTCGGGATGCTGTCCGGTCTGGATGGCGTACTGTTCGGCAGGAAGGCCGAAGGCGTCATATCCCATCGGATGCAGGACGTTGAAACCCTTCAAACGCTTGTAACGCGCATAGATATCGCTAGCTATGTAACCCAGGGGATGGCCTACATGAAGCCCAGCCCCCGAAGGATACGGGAACATGTCCAGCACGTAAAACTTCGGCCGTGATTGATCTTCCTCTACCTTGTAGGTTTTCCCGGCAGCCCAGCGGGCCTGCCACTTCGCTTCGATCTCTTTGAAATTGTATTCCATATGGAGCTTTGAATGTTATTTCCTCTTTTCCAGCCTGAATTCCACATACAGCGACATCTCACACTTGACCTTCTGCCCCCTCACCCGGGCCGGCTTCCAGTCGGGGGACGCTGCCACTACCTTCACAGCTTCGGCATCCAGGGACGGATGTACGCCCTTCAGGACCTTCACATCCTTCATCTTCCCCTTCTCGTCTATCACGAAATCCACGAGCACGCGTCCCTGGATTCCGTTCTCGACAGCATATTGCGGATATTTCAGATATACGTACACCCAGCGGTTGAGGAAAACGTTAGGGTCGTAGTTGTTCATGAATGCGGGCTTCACATCACAGTCGTTCCAAGCCACCACCCCGGAACCCGAGGATGTGCGTTCCAATGCATCCGAGGGCATGAAATCTGGCTTAGGACCATTCACCAGGGTCAGGGAATAATTGTAGATATACTCCCCTTCCTTTTCCAGGAAATCATATTCCAGTATGCCGGGGACATCCCTTTCGGTGTTATATTCGGGGTACATGCCGGATGTGAACATCACGGCAGGGATTTCCTTCGCATAGAAGGAGCGGTGGTCGGACCGGCAGGGCTCCGTGCGCACGATGGCGGGATGCACGGGCTGAAGGGTCGAGGCGAGATTGTTCACCACCTGTTCCATGTCGGAGTTTGAGGCGCAGTAAGCGTAGAAACCGCGGCTGCCGGTACCGAGCATGTCAAGATTGATCATGGCGTCTATCTTCGAAGCGTCCTTGAAGGAACGGTTCAGGAAATACCACGATCCGGCATTCTGCAGTTCCGACCCCCCGAAGGCGGCGATTATGACGCTTCTCTTCAGGAGGACCTTGTTGGTCTGGAGCTTCTTCGCCAGATCCAGCAGCAGGGCCAGCCCCGATGCGTTTCCGTTGGCACCCGGGAAGGTGCGGGTCACCATCTGCCCGTCCACCGTGGCGGAAATGACGCCCAGGTTGTCGAGACGGGCTCCTATCACAATGTAATGGTCCCGCAGCGCCGGATCGTAACCTTCGATGAAGCCGATGGCGTTGTGGGAAGTGACGGTATCGCCTGAAGCCGAAAGCAGGCCGAAATCGGAATCGTCGGGACTGTCGAGGACATCCACCCCTGCAAGAAGCAGTTGGGAACGGAAATAGTCCGCGGCGGCTTTTTCGCCCTCAGATCCGGCGCCCCTGCCGTCAAGTGAAGAGAGATACTCGACATGTGAGCGGAGGACTGCGGCGTCCTCCCCGTCAAAAAGCTCTCCGTAGTAATCCTGGGAGAAAGCGGCCAAAGGTAGGGCGATCAATGATATTATTAAAAGCAGATGCTTCATTTTCATTCATTTACGAGCATCCAGACATCTTTTGGACAGAATGGTTCGCCTTTCAGTTTCCCGAAGGTGTCCCATGCATGGGCCATGCTGTCCGTTCCATTCAGGCCTACCGCCGTAAAGCCGTTGCGGTAAGAAATGAGGGTGGGAACATAACCGGCACCGGCAGCCACCTCTCCCTGGCGCGAAGCGTTGTCACGGCTGCTGAAAGTGCCTATTATCACATAATAATGCTTGTCCAGTCCGGCAGAGGACATGCCCTTGACTTCGGATACTTTGAGTACCATGGTCTTGGACGCTTTTATCTCGTCTATGAGTTCTAGCGAATCCGCAATGGCCTTCTGCACCCGGCGAAGGGAATCCAGCCTGGCCTGGTGGGCGGCTTCCTCAGCCTCGATCCAGGCCTTCTTTCCGGCTATGTCGGCACTGGTCGGCCTGCCAGCCAGACGGCGGAAGGAATCGCACCCCGTAAAGAGTAATACGGAGAGGAGGACGGCTGCAAGCACTTTTTTCATAATTTACAAATTTAAGAAAAATTCCTGTCAAAAGAGATTCTGGTCCTCGAAGGCCTTGACTATTTTTGTAACCAGGGGATGCCTTACTATGTCCGCTGACGAGAAATTGATGGTCGATACCCCCTTTATGTCTTCCAGCATCTTGATACAGCGGAGAAGGCCGCTGTCCTCCCTGCGGGGAAGGTCTATCTGGGTAGCGTCGCCCGTTACGATGAATTTGGCACTGGTACCCATTCGCGTCAGGAACATCTTCAACTGCCCCATGTTCGTATTCTGGGCCTCATCCAGTATTACGCAGGCCCTGTCCAGGGTGCGGCCGCGCATGTATGCCAGGGGAGCAATCTGAATGACGTCGTTCGCTATGAAATCCTGGAGTTTCCTGGTGGGTATCATGTCTTCCAGGGCATCATACAGCGGCTGCAGATAAGGGTCGAGCTTATCCTTGAGGTCTCCCGGAAGGAAACCCAGGCGCTCCCCCGCCTCGACCGCCGGCCTGGTGAGGATGATGCGTTTGATCTCCCTGTATTTGAGGGCCCTTACAGCAAGCGCGATGGCAATGTAGGTCTTTCCCGTTCCGGCGGGCCCCACGGCAAAGAGCAGGTCGTTGCTGAAATAGGATTTGACCATCAACTCCTGGTTGAGGTTGCGCGCCCTTATGGGACGTCCGTCCGTAGTATGGGTGATGACCGCATTGCCGCCTATCATGAGGTTGTCCTTGTTCACTCCGCTGAAGATATCCTCGACGTCATACACCGTAAGGTTCGGTTTGTGATGGCGTAATTCCACCAGTTTCGAGAACTTGCGCTCAAAATCCTCAACCTGGTCTTCAGGGCCGTCAAGGTAAATTTCATTGCCTTTGTCCGTTACCCTGAGCCCCGGGAAGTAGGAGCAGAACTCGTCGAGGATACGGTTGCCCGCCCCGAGGATCTCCACCGGATTCGCCGCCTGAAGTGTAATTGTTCTTTTCATTCTATGCCTGTCTTTTCTTTGACCCTTTCGAGAGTCTGCTTCATCCTAGGATGGTCGGACACATGGTCCTCCGCCTCCACGACCAGATAATTGTCGCCAATTTCCCCCGGGAGCGAGCACCACAGGAAATGGAGCTCGGGGCGCAACAGGCTCCTGGCACCCGACGGATTATGGCAGACCATCCGCAATACCACGGCCAGCCCCAATTGGGTGTTGGGAGCGCTCATGTTGGAGATAGCATTGCCCATTGAATATACTACCGGAATGCTGCCGATGAAACACGTGTCCTGTACTACATGCGGATGGGCCCCTATGACCGCGTCCACGCCTTGCTCCTTGAGGAATACCGCCCATTCTTCCTGCGACCGGTTATGCACCAGGCTGTATTCGACGCCCCAGTGCGGCAGGGCTATGATGAAATCCGCCCCCCGCTCCCTGGCCCGTGCGATCTGCGCCGAAATGGCATCCTTGTCCATCCTGTTCACTTTCGGCCACAGGGATTCCCCTCCCAAATTGGTACCATAGGTGAAGTTCACAAAGGCTATCCTCATCCCTTTGCATGGGACGATGAGGGGATTCCTTTCCGCAAACTCGGCGGCATCGCGCCCTGCCCCGGTGAAAGGGCATGGCATCTTGTCGAGCGTACGCCTGAAGCCCGCAGACCCCTTGTCGAGGATATGGTTGTTTGCGACCATAAGCACATCCACGCCGTTCCGGCAGATATCGCACGCATAATCGTCCGGGGATGAGAAACGGGGATAGCCCGTATAGGGAGGGCCGGCCATCGTGAATTCGGCATTGGCCACAGCGATGTCCGCCCCGGACAAAAGCGGCTCTATCCGGCCTAGGAACTCCCTGCTGTCATAGCCCAGCTGCCTGGAATGCATCATCACGTCGCCTATGAATACCACGCTCACGGTATCCGCCCCGGACGGAGGGGTGATATCCGGAACCGCGATATGGACATCCTGGGCATCCGATAAATGAGAGAAAGCCAAAAAGGCCGCAGCGAAGACTGCGGCCTTGATATGACGGGTTGTCTTGTTACTCACCGTTGGCAACGGCGTTGTATTTATCGTACTTGGCCTGATATTCGGGTTCCGCACGGAAACGGAAGCATGCGTTCTTCAGGTACTGGGCGATACTGGTCTTGATGGCGTTGTCCTTGGTGACCTCGAAGGCCTTCTCGAAGGGCTCTACACAACCCTTCAGGGCGGTTTCGAAATCCTGGATGAGGGCGAGGTACTTGGCATCGTCCATTTCGGTGGAAGCCTTCTCCTGAAGATCGACAGCCTTGTTGTAGAGCAATATGCCCTTGCCCACATAACCGAACTCGTAGTCGGGATTGATTTCGGCGCACTTGTCGTAAGCGGCCATGGCAGCGTCATCTTCACCTATTTCCTTATGGATGTTTCCTTCCACGTAGTAAAGGGAGGCGTTGTTGGGTTCATTGGCCTTCGCGAGGTCGAGGAGCTTGAATATCTCCTTGGGATTGTCTCCGGACGCCACATAGTAGTTGATGAGGCCCACGAGGATGCCCTGGCTGCTGGGGAATGCGCTGAAACCCTTCTCGAGATAATCCTTGCTTAGTTCCTTGTCCCCGAGCCGGCCGGCGACATCGGCGAGCTTGGCATATACTTCACCGTCTTCGCCGGTGTAGCCGTTCGCGAGGGCCTTGCCGAAGAAATCCTGGGCACGGTTCAGCCAGGGAATGGCGTCAACGCTGTCCTTCTGGTTGGAGAGCATCCAGGAAGTAAGGCCGGCATTGTAAAGCGAGTTGGTGTCGATCTGGGAATTGGGTGCGACGCCTGCAGCAGCAGCAGCCTTCTCGAAGCAGTCGGATGCCTTGGCAAGGTCGCCGAGGGTATAAGCGGTATAAGCTTCGTCGGTGAACTTGGAGGAAATGGTCTTGATGCCTTCGGCTATATCCTTGGTCTTCTTGGCCTTTTCATCGACGGCGGCCGCCTTCTTGAAGGCGTCGAGGGCCTTGTCGAGGGCATTCTCCTCAACTTGTTTGGTAGCCTTGATGATAGCGAGCTGGCCGTTGCCGTTGAAGTAATAGTCGGCATTCTCGTAGCTCTTGACGGTGTAACGCTGGCCGTTCACTTCCTCTTCCCTGGTGCCGAGGACCTTGTCCCTGGCCATGACGAGGTTGAGTTCGGTCTCGCTGGCACCTACCCAGCCGTTGCCCAGAGGTGCGGCGTAGGCGTCAAGATACGCTTCCCCGAGTTTGATCCAGGTGGCGGCATTGGTGGCTTTCTTGGCATTCTGGGCTGCCTTGAGGGCTGATTCGATGGCTCCCTTGGCAGCATTTACGGTTTTTACCTGCTGCTGCGCCCCGGCAATCTGTACGCTTGCCAGGAGGGCTAAGGCAATGATGATCTTTTTCATGGTAATGTGTGGTTAATTGTTCTCTGTCGTTTCTGTTTGTATCGTTGATGTTGCACTTTCCGTGCCATTCTGTTCCTCGGGTTCTTCCGAAGCGCTGACGGCGCTGACGGCGGCAATGCTGTCACCCTCGACGATATTGATGAGCTTTACGCCCTGCGTAGCCCTTCCGGCCACCCTGATGTCCTTTACCGGCATGCGGATAGTCATGCCGGAATGGGTTATGATCATGAGGTCGTTCCCGGGGGTGACATTCTTGATGGCCACCACAGGGCCGGTCTTGTCGGTGATGCTGAGCGTCTTGACACCCTTGCTGCCGCGGGAGGTGAGCCGATAGTCCTCGGGATCGGAACGCTTTCCGAAGCCGTTCTCGCTTACTACCATGACGGTATGCTCATGGGCATCATCTGCGTTGGGGGCATAGGTAATGACACCCACGACTTCGTCGGCTTCGTCGATGTTGATACCCCTGACGCCGCTGGCGCCACGGCCCATCGCCCTGAGTTCATCTTCTTCAAAGCGAACGCAGCGGCCGTTCCTGGCGGCTATCATGATCTGCTCTTCACCGCTTGTGAGCACGGCGTCGAGGAGTTCATCGCCTTCGCGGATGGTCAGGGCCTTGATACCCTTGTTGCGGCTGCGTTTGTTGGAGTATTCGCTGAGGGTGGTCTTCTTGATGACGCCCTTCTTGCTGACCAAGGTTACGAAATGGTTGTTGACGTAGTCTTCGTCTTCGATATGAGCGGCGTTGAGATAGGTGCGGATGCTGTCGTCCTGCTCTATCGGGAGAAGGTTCTGGACCGCGCGGCCCTTGCTTGCCCGCACCCCTTCGGGGAGTTCGAATACCTTAAGCCTGTAGCACATGCCCTTTTGGGTGAAAAAGAGCATGGTGGAGTGCATGTTGGCCACATAGATATGTTCGATGAAGTCTTCTTCGCGGGTGGTGCCGCCCTTGACTCCCCTTCCACCGCGGTTCTGGGTGCGGAAGTCGGCGAGGGGCGTGCGCTTGATGTACCCGAGATGGCTGATGGTTATGACCACGTCTTCATCGGCATAGAAGTCCTCGGGATTGAATTCCTCGGCGCTGAGGGTGATTTCGCTGCGGCGCGGATCGCCGTATTTCGCCTTCATCTCCATGGATTCTTCCTTGACGATGGCCAGCTGGAGCTCGTTGCTGGCAAGGATCTCTTCGCAGCGGGCGATGAACTTTTCGAGCTCGTCGTATTCCGCCTGGAGTTTCTCGCGCTCCAGGCCGGTAAGCTGCCTCAGGCGCATCTCGACTATGGCCTGGGCCTGGATGTCAGTGAAGCCGAACCGGGATACCAGGCCCGCCTTGGCCTCGTCCGGACTCTGGCTGGCGCGGATAAGGGCTATGATCTCGTCGATGATGTCGATGGCCTTGAGGAGGCCTTCGAGTATGTGTGCCCTCTTGAGGGCCTTGTCGAGGTCGAACTTGGTGCGGCGCACTACGACTTCGTGGCGGAAATCCACGAAATCCTGGAGGATCTCCTTGAGGGAGAGCGTACGGGGACGGCCGTTCACCAGGGCAACGTTGTTGATGGCGAAGCTGCTCTGGAGCGCTGTATACTTGAAGAGGGTGTTCAGGACCACATTGGTGTTGGAGCCCTGCTTGACCCTGAAGATGACGCGTACACCCTCGCGGGACGTCTCGTCATTGAGGTATGTGATGCCCTCTATCTTCTTGTCCTCGACCATCTGGGCGATGCGCTCGAGCATCTCCTTCTTGTTCACCATGTAGGGGATTTCGGTGACCACTATGGTCTCCTGGCCGCGTTCGTTGACTTCGATATCGGTCTTGGCGCGTACGATGACCTTTCCCCTGCCGGTGGTGTATGCGTCGATGATGCCCTGGCGTCCCATGATGATGCCTCCCGTAGGGAAGTCGGGCCCTTTGATATATTGCATGAGGCCATCTACGTCGATATCGGGATTGTCAATGAGTGCGCAGATGCCGTCACAGACCTCACCGAGGTTGTGGGGGGCCATGTTGGTGGCCATGCCGACGGCGATTCCGGAAGAACCGTTCAGAAGAAGCAGCGGGAGCTTGGTCGGAAGTACCGTAGGCTCCTGTATGCTGTCGTCGAAGTTCCATGTCATGTCGACCGTGTCCTTTTCTAGGTCCGCAAGGACGTCTTCGGTCATCTTGGCAAGCTTTGCCTCGGTATAACGCATGGCCGCGACCGGGTCGCCGTCCATGCTGCCGAAGTTGCCCTGCCCCCATACCAGCGGATACCTCTGGTTCCAGTCCTGCGCGAGACGGGCCATCGCATCATATACACTGCTGTCGCCGTGAGGGTGGAATTTACCCAGCACCTCGCCCACGATCCTTGCACTCTTCTTCGTCTGTCCGCCGTAACTCAGGCCGAGCCCGTCCATACCGAACAGGACCCTCCTCTGGACGGGCTTGAGACCGTCCCTCACATCGGGCAACGCCCTGGACACGATCACCGACATCGAATAGTCGATGTAGGCGCTGCGCATCTCATGATCTATCTCCACCGGTTCGATGAAACCGTGGTTTATCTCCTGGTTCTTCTCTTCTTCTGCCATAAAAAACACTAATCTGTATAAACATACAAAAATACGAAAAATTATTTAGGTTTTTGCTATTTTTGCGGATAGAAAATGAGACTTACGGAAGAAATACGTACCATCCTGCTTTACTCCAGGGACGAAGCCATGAGGACCGGTTGTTACGGCATCGCACCCGAGCATCTCCTACTCGGCCTGCTGCGCCACGGACACAACGGCGCGATGGACGTCCTGCGCAAGTTCGGATTGGATCCGGCGCGCATAAAAGAGGACATGGACGCCCATGTATTCCACGAGCACGCCATCCCATATGAGGAACAAGAAAACGTCAACTACACCCGTTCTTCCCTCAACATAACGAACCTCACCATCATGGAAGCCATACGCAGCGGACAGGACGTCTCATCGGTACATCTGCTCGCCGCCATCTGCGACAGTCCGGGGGAATTCTGCAGCGAATACCTTCACAAGGCGGGCTTGAACCTGCAGGTGCTGCGCACCATGATAGACAAAAGCAGCGGAGAAACCGGGAAAAAGTCTTCGCTGCCTTCGACGGAAGTCCTCAACCGCCTTTTCGGCGTATTCTACAAGGACAAGGAATTCTTCAGTTAGAAGCTACTCCGTGAGTTTGTCCATGACAAGTTTCACCAATTCTTCCACGCGCGGCTTGTAGTCGGTGTTGGCATCCTTCAAATAACGGTGGGCTATGGCGCAGCACACCGTGATGGCATCGTGCCCGAGCCTTGCGGCCATGCCCGCAAGGGCGGAACTCTCCATCTCGAAATTGGTGATCTTGTAGCCGTCGAATTCGAACTTCTCGAAGTCGTCTATCATGTTCGGCATCGCGAGGTCCTGGCGGACCACCCTGCCCTGAGGGCCGTAGAAACCTACGGCGGAAACCGTCATTCCCTTGACCGTCACAGGTTCGAAGAGCTTGATGAGCCGCTCGGAATTCCTTACGAAATACGGGTCGGGAAGATGCTTGTTCCAGTGGACGGCCTTCTTGAAGGCGGCCTCGAAATCGGCCAGGGCATAAGTGTCCCTGCCGCCGTACCAGTTCATAACACCGTCGCAGCCGACGGAAATATGGCTGAGGATGAACGAGCCGAGGGGAATTTCGGGCTGGATGGCACCGCATGTGCCTACCCGCACGATGGTGAGCCTCTTATGCTCGGGCTTGATCTCGCGGGTCCTGAAATCGACGTTGGCGAGGGCGTCGAGTTCCGTTGCCACGATGTCGATGTTGTCGGGACCGATGCCGTGGGAAAGGGCGGTTATGCGTTTGCCGTGATACCAGCCGGTGGCGAATGCAAACTCGCGGGACTGTCCCTGGGCGTCTATCTTTTCGAACAGCGGAATGAACATCTTCACCCGGCCGGGGTCGCCGAACATGACGATGGTGTCCGACAATTCTTCAGGCTTGATATGCAGATGGAAAACGGAACCGTCTGAATTGATGATGAGCTCTGACTCTGGGATTTTCATGGTATATTCGTTTTAATGTTTTCTTTTCGATGAACGGAGGCGGGAGGCGCTCTGCACGAGCATTTCATCCCCAAGGATGCTCCTTGCGGCGAGTGCGTCCAGGATGGCTGCGACTATCGGGAAGACGAAAGTGAAGTTGAACCCGGTCTTGTCGGCATTGGACAGGTAAACTACGAGCATCCATATCTGGAGGCCCAGAAGCATGAGTGCCGCTATGACGGCAGTCCGCATCTGGAAGAGCCGGAACTTGTATGAGAGGAGGGCCACAAGTTCCATGAAAGAGGCCACTCCGAGAAGCACCAGCCACCAGGTGTTGCCAAGCTGCCAGAAAAGGGCCACTGAAAGGCCCAGCGCAACGGCCAGATAAAGGGTTTGTATTCTCTGCCACATGTCAGCGTGAATTGAAACGTGATATTATTGTCTTTTCGTAAGTCTTGGAAACCGGGATAGGTTCCGCCGTGGGAAGGTCCAGCTTGATGCAATATCCGTCCCTTTCCTTGCTGAGGACCTGGACCCGGAGGAGGTTGACTATGTATTTGCGATGGCAGCGCACCAGGTCGCTGCCGGCGAAACTATCTTCAACGGTCTTCAGGCGGCATCGGAGCATGTACTGCTTCACCTCCCCGCCCGAATCGGAGTACCACACCTTGATGTAGTTGTCGTCGGATTCGATGTAGAAGATGTTGTTCATGTTCACCGAGAGCTTCAACACCCCGTCTTCCCCGAAAAGGGTGATCTTCTTCCTTTCCTGCGGGGTGGGCTCGGAATCTGAAACCACGCTCCCATAGTTCATCAGGCGGATGGTGTTGTCCCTGTCCTGTATGCCGAAATACATGGCACATATCAGATACGGCACCCCGAGGGCGAGCAGCCCTATCATGAAGCTCCTGGCCAGGACGGGAAGGAAACCATGGATGGGGATGGAGATCATCCCGAGCCCGTCGAGGTGCACCGTGATGAAGGTATATACCAGGCAGACCGCGAGGATTTCCAGCAGGTTCCATGCCAGATAATGGACATACCGCATCCTGAATGCCAGGCGTGAACGGTACATCAGATGCCTGCTGGAGGCGATGACGGCCGTCGCACCCAGGACGAACAGGGCGGTGTAACCGAACAGGGCGGTCGGCCCCAGCCGGAACCAGCTGTTACGGTCGTATGGGGAGCTTACCAGTATGAACAGGATTGCGAAAAGGTCCGAGAAGGCGACCGAAGCTACTAGTTGCGTCTTCCCGACCAGGTAAGAAGGTATCCTGTCCTTGAGGTACATACCGGCCTTTTGCTTAAATGCAAATATAATGAAATAATTCTTATCTTTATGGGTGTAAAAATACAATATGGACAAAAGGGTTGCGGTTACAGGCCTGGGCGTCCTGTCATGCATAGGCAACGACGTCAAGACTTTCTGGCAGAACCTGAAAGACGGTTTCTGCGGCATAGATTACATAACGGAATTCCCCACCGACGGCTTCCCGGTCAAGATAGGAGGCAAAATAAGGGATTTCAATCCCGAAGACTTCGGCATGCCCGCGCCGTTCATACGCAAGCAGGCGGCCTTCACGGTCTATGCAATGGCATCCGCCATCCAGGCCATGCAGGACAGCGGGCTCTGGAGCGGGGAGAACATAGCCCCCGAAGACATCGGCACCATCATCAGTTCCGGTGTCGGCGGGTTCGACGTCATCATCCCCAACATCAAGAGCCTGTTCGACGATCCTACCGGAAAATGGGTGTCGCCCCTGTTCATTCCCACCATGATAGCCAATATGGCGGCCGGCCAGGTGGCCATCCGTTTCGACGCCAGGAACGCATGCCTGAGCATAAACACAGCCTGCGCGACATCCTCCCACTCCATCGGGGAAGCATACAGGGCTATCAAGCATGGTTATGCCAAAGCAATGATCGCCGGAGGTGCCGAGCAGGCCGCCGTTCCGCTGGGCCTGGCCGGATTCGCTAACTGCAAGGCCCTCACCACCGCACCCGACCCCAAGCATGCCTGCCTGCCGTTCAACAAGGACAGGGCCGGATTCGTAATGGCGGACGGAAGCGGCGTGCTGGTCCTGGAAGAATGGGATCACGCCATGGAGCGCGGGGCCCGCATCTATGCCGAAATGGTCGGCTACGGAAGCACCTGCGACGCCCACCACGCCACAGCCCCGAGACCGGACGGCACCACTCAGGCGAAGAGCATTTCCAACGCCCTCGCGGAAGCAGGTTACGACGCTTCTTCGGACATTGTCTATATGAATGCACACGGAACCGGCACCTACCTGAACGACGTTACCGAGACACGGGCCATCAAGCTGGCGTTCGGGGAAGATAATGCCCGCAAGGTGCACATCTCCTCCACCAAGAGCATGCACGGGCACATGTTCGGCGGCACCGGGGCAGCCGAAGCAATCGCCACGATCATGGCCCTGCGCGAAGGGATCGTACCTCCCACCATCAACCTCGACAATCCCGACCCGGAATGCGACCTGGACTATACGCCCAACACCCCGATGGAGGTGCCTGTCAACCTTGGCCTGAGCAACTCCTTCGGTTTCGGAGGGCACAACGCCTGTATCGCTTTCCGGAAAATCAGTCCCCCGCTTCCTTGAGACGCTCGGCATTTTCCGCCACCTGAAGCTGGTCGATGCACTCTTGTATGCTGCCGTCCATGAAGGCCGGCAGGTTGTACATGCTCCAGTTTATGCGATGGTCGGTGACACGCCCCTGGGGATAGTTGTAGGTGCGGATCTTGGCACTGCGGTCGCCGGTGGAGACCATGGTCTTGCGCTTGGCGGCGATGCCGTCGAGATATTTCTGGTGCTCCATGTTGTAAAGACGCGTACGGAGCTCTTCCATGGCACGTTCGGTGTTCTTGATCTGGGAACGTTCCTCCTGGCACTGGACTACGATCCCGGAAGGGATGTGGGTGAGGCGGACGGCCGAATACGTGGTGTTTACGCCCTGGCCGCCGGGACCGGAAGCGCAGAAAAGGTCTTTGCGGATATCCGCCGGATTGAGCTCTATGTCGAACTCGCCGGCTTCCGGGAATACGGCCACGGAGGCGGCGGAAGTCTGGATACGGCCCTGGGTCTCGGTCTGGGGCACCCTCTGTACACGGTGTACGCCGCTTTCATACTTCATGATGCCGTACACGCCGTCGGGACCGGAGAGTTTGAACACCACCTGCTTGAAACCTCCGGACGTGCCGGGCGCCTGGTCGGTGACCTCCAGCTTCCACCCCTTGATTTCGGCAAAATGCTGATACATGCGGAAGAGGTCTCCTGCAAAGATGGCTGCCTCGTCGCCCCCGGTGCCGCCTCGGATCTCCACTATGGCGTTCTTGGCATCGTCCGGATCGGCCGGGATGAGCAGGAGCTTTATGTTCTGCTCCATGTCGGGAATCCTGCCCTCGATGTCATTTATTTCTTCGCGGGCCATCTCCTTGAGGTCCTGGTCGCTCTCGTTCATCAGCACGTCCTTGGCACCGGAAAGATCCTCCAACGCCTTCTTGTATTCCAGGCCCGCCTTGATGATGGGCTCCAACTGTTTGTAATCCTTGTTCAGTTGGACATACTTCTTCATGTCACCCATGACTAGCGGGTCTGTCAGCTGCGCCTGCAGGGATGCGAACTTGTCCTGCAGGCCAAGGACTTTCTCCAATAAGGTATTCTCTGCCATTTGAACTCTCTAAAAATCCTGCAAATTTAGCAATTTTCGGCGGGCCCTGCAATACCGTCTATCACCGCCTGGGCGCAGACGCATCCGAAGACCGCGGGAAGATAGGAGATGGTGCCGACGTTGCTGCGCTTATTCCTGCCCTCCTCCGGGACAGTGGCCCCTTCACGGGGTTTTTCCTCCGAAAATACGGCCTGGAAGCCTTCGAATATGCCCATTTTATGGAGCCGCTTGCGAAGATTCTGGGCCAGGGGGCACATCCTTGTACCGGATATGTCGGCAAGCCGCACCATGGTGGCATCCATCTTGGCCCCGGCACCCATCGACGAGACCAGGGGCACCCGCCTTCCCAGGCACCACCGGATGAGGGCGATCTTGGGACTCAGGGTGTCTATCGCGTCCACGGCATAATCGAACCTGCACCCTTCAAGGACAGAGGCGATATTCCCCTCCTCCAGATAGGTTTCCTTGACGGTGAGGTCAAGATCGGGATTTATGTCCATCAGGCGGTCCTTCAGGACAGCCACCTTGGAAAGACCTATCGTGGAATGCAAGGCCAGCAGCTGCCGGTTGACATTCGACTCCGCGACTTTGTCGGAATCCACGATGGCCAGATGCCCCACCCCGGCCCGGACGAGCATTTCGGCGGCATAGCCGCCAACCCCTCCCACACCGACCACCAGCACGCGGGACGCGGCCATACGGGCGACGGCCTCCTTTCCGAGCAGCAGGACGGTACGCTCCTGCCATGGGGCAGGTGCCTGTCCCATGCCCTTCTCATACATGTCGGTCGCATCCATAGCCATTACAGTCCTGCAGCCTTGCCCTCGTCCCAGATGGCGTCCATCTCGGCCAGGGTCATCTTCCCCAGGTCGAGGCCGCGCTCCCCTGCCTTGGTTTCCATATATGTGAAACGGCGCTGGAACTTGTCACAGGCCTTTGCCAGCGCTACTGAAGGATCCACCCCATAGAGCCTTGCGGCGTTGACCAGGGCGAACATCGCATCCCCGAACTCCTCCTCGGCGTGCTCCCTGCTCACCTCCTGGCTTCCCGAACGTCCGGGAGCCTTGCGGGTCTCGAATCCTACCGCCTCCCTGGCCTCGGTGAGTTCTTCATCCACCTTGGGCCATACATCCGCTGGCTTGTCCCAGTCGAAACCGACCGCCGAAGCCTTGTCCTGAAGGATGAAGGCCTTCCGTACGGGTTCGCAGCTCTTAGGCACCCCCTCCAGGATGGTACGCCTCCCGCCACGCTCTTTCTTCTTGCGGAGTTCCCAGGCCTTGGCCACCTCTTCCGCCGTCATCCCTTCATCAGCACCGGGACCGAAGACATGTGGGTGACGGAAGATCATCTTCTCGCACATGCCGTCCAGGACGTCGGCGATATCGTACAAGCCTTTCTCCTCACCCACCTTCGAGTAGAAAAGGACATGAAGGGCCAGGTCGCCGAGCTCCTTGCAGATCTCGGCAGGGTCGTCCGCTAGGACGGCGTCCGAGAGTTCGTAAACTTCTTCAATGGTCAGGGGACGGAGAGAGGCGTTTGTCTGTGCATGGTTCCATGGGCATTTTTCCCTCAGGTCATCCATGACCCCGACAGCCCTTTCGAACGCTTGCAGTTTTTCTTCTTTGGAATGCATGCCGCAAAGTTACAAAAATTGATAGATGTTCGATTATTTGCTATCTTTGCGCCGCTATCTTAATCACGGAACATGAAACAAATAACCTTCGTAAGTGCCGACGAGGCCGTAAGCCACATCAAGAGCGGCAGCCACATCCACCTTTCCAGCGTGGCAAGCGTTCCACATTGCCTCATCCAGGCTCTATGCAGGAGGGCCGATGAGGGCGACGTGAAGGATCTCCATTTCCATCACTTCCACACCGAGGGTCCCGCCCCTTACAGCGAAGAGCGCTATGACGGCATATTCTTCGACCAGGGCTTCTTCCTCGGCCCCAACGTACGCAAGAACGTCGGCGGCGGATGGGCCGATTACCTCCCCGTGCACCTCGGCGAGAGCCAGAAACTCTACCGCGAAGGTTACATACACCTGGGCGCTGCCCTGGTGAACGTGTCCATGCCCGACGAAGAAGGCCGCGTAAGCCTCGGCACATCTGTGGATTGCAGCGTCGCGGCTGTAGAAAGCGCCGATCTTGTCATAGGTGTCGTGAATCCCAACGTCCCCTTCGCATACGGCGACCTCCTGGGCGTAGAGCAATTCGACTACCTGGTGAAGGACGACACTCCCCTCGTGACGGCCGCCTTTGCCGAACCCACCCCCACCGAGGTGCTCATCGGCCGGAATGCCGCCGCACTCGTGGAGGACGGAGACTGCATACAGATGGGCATTGGAGCCCTTCCGAATGCCCTTGCCGGCCAGCTGGGCGGCCACAAGGACCTCGGCCTCCATACCGAAATGTTCGCCGACGGACTTCTGCGCCTTATCAAGAAAGGTGTCATCAACGGCTCTTGCAAGAAGATAGACACAGGGAAGGTGGTGGCATCGTTCCTGCTCGGAAGCGACGAAGTCTATTCATTCATCGACCATAATCCCGACGTGTTGATGAAGGATATAAAATATGTCAACAACCCCTGGGTCATAGCGCAGAATCCCCACATGAAGGCCATCAACTCCGCCGTCGAGGTGGACCTCACCGGCCAGATCTGCGCCGACTCCATCGGCACCCGCATCTGGAGCGGCACGGGCGGACAGGTGGAATTCGTGAAGGGTGCCACGATGAGCGAAGGAGGCAAAAGCATTACCGCTTTCGCTTCCCAGACCAAATACGGAGGGAGCAAGATAGTTCCCGAATTGCACCCCGGAGCCGGCGTGGTCACACCAAGGGCCGACGCCCATTGGATAGTGACCGAATTCGGAGCGGTTGACCTTTATGGCAAGAGCCTGCAGGAAAGGGCCAAACTGCTCATCAGCATAGCCCATCCGGACAATCAGGAAGAACTGGACCGCGCAGCTTTCGACCGCTTCGGTCCGCACTATCACAATTTCAACGTCTGATTTTCCCGGACCGCAGGAGATAATACAGGCAGATACTTAGCACGAAAACACCCGTGGCAATATAGGGGATCCATGCCGCCGGCATATTGAGCCCTATCTTCTCGACACAGATGTAGGTGGTGCAGACTGCCGTCATGAATGCTGCCGGGAGCATGGTGACAAAATACCATGCTCCTTTCTTTTCACTCGTAAGATAAGAAGTTATGGCCCAGAGGGTAAAGCAGGCTAGCGTCTGGTTTGCCCATCCGAAATAGCGCCATATGGTATTGAATCCGTTCTCGTCCGCTATGTTGAACCACAGCAGCAGGGCCGCGGCGACAAACAGGGGAACCGCAATGTAAAGACGCTTGGCATAGCTCTTCTGGTCCATGTGGAGTGCTTCGGCTATCATCAGGCGCGCGCTTCGGAACGCCGTGTCGCCGCTGGTTATGGGAGCGGCCACCACGCCCAGTATTGCAAGGATCCCTCCAAGGACACCGAGCCAGCTGGTGGACACAGCCGTCACGACGGAAGGGGCCTGGGCGGAAAGGCTGGAACCGACTTCGGCGGCTCCGCCCGCATGGAAGAAATAAGATCCCACAGCCGCCCAGATGAGGGCGATGGCACCTTCGGTGACCATGGCTCCGTAAAAAACAGGGCGGCCGAGCTTCTCGTTCTTAAGACAGCGTGCCATGAGGGGGCTCTGGGTGGAATGGAAACCGCTGATGGCGCCGCAGGCTATGGTTATGAACAGGCACGGGAAGATGGACTGTCCCTTCAGCAGCCCCGAAGTTTCTCCCAGGTTCCCGAGACCGTTCCAAAACTCCGGGATGGCGGGCCATTTGACGAACAGGCACACCGCAAGGGCTACCGCCATGAAAATGAGCGCAAAAGCGAAGACCGGATAGAACCGCCCTATTATCTTGTCTATCGGCAGGAGGGTGGCTATCAGGTAATAGACAAACACCACGGCGACCCATATCATCATGGAATTTCCTCCTGTCATGTCCCCGAGTATGATTGCAGGGCTGTACACGAAAACGGCTCCGACCAGTACCATCAGCATGATTGAGAACACCAAAACTACGGCGCTCGTCCCCTTTCCCAAATATTTCCGGATCAGTCCGGGAAGGCCCGCTCCGCCGTTGTGCAGCGACAGCATGCCCGAGAAATAATCGTGGACCGCACCTGCGAAGATGCAGCCGAAGACTATCCACAGATAGCAGGATGGTCCGAACTTGGCCCCCATTATGGCACCGAAAATGGGACCGGTCCCCGCTATGTTGAGGAACTGTATCATATACACTTTCCAGGTCGGCAAGGGCACGAAGTCGACGTTGTCGGCTTTGGTGACCGCAGGCGTGGGCCTGGAAGGATCGGGACCGAACACCCTCTCCACGAAACGCCCGTAAAGGAGGTAACCCAGCACGAGGGCGACAAGGCTGATGATCAAGGATATCATTTCTCGAAGAAACTGAAGTGGACACGGCCGTAGATGCGCTCTTTCACTAAAGAGGGATGCCACTTGAAGGAATGCTCACCGCCGTGCTCAAGGATGAAATATCTTTCGGGATACAGGATTTCTGCGGCAAGGACCTTGTCGGGAAGGTCCTGCAGGCCCTCGAGGGCGTAAGGAGGATCCGCGAAGATAATGTCGAACTTCTCCTTGCAGACCGGGAGGAAATCAAAGACGTTGTCGTGGACGGCGATAACGTTGTCAAGGCCCAGATTGCGGGCTTCCTTCCTGATGAAGGCTGCGTTGTCCCTGGACATCTCCACGGAGTAAACCCTGGCAGCACCGCGGGAAGCGAATTCATACCCGATGGCCCCGGTGCCTGCGAAAAGGTCCAGCACCTTGAGGCCATCGAATTCGTACTCATTGTCGAGGATGTTGAAGAGGGCTTCCTTCGCGAAGTCCGTGGTGGGCCTTGCGCCGTAGCGGACGGGAAGTTCTATGACCCGCCCCCGGAGCCTGCCGCCGATAATCCTCATAGCGTCTCCACGCTCTTGAAATAACGGTAAAGGCTCATCTCGTCTTCGGGCGAAACGGCACTGCGGAGATAGATCGTGCTTACCTCGGGATTGAGTTGAAGCTGCTTGAGGGCGAGGAAGATGTAATATTCGGCCGTGGTGAAGTCGGGCGCCTCGAAACTGTTGGCCAGCAAAAGCCCGTTGCCCTGGGCGATGCCCAGATACAGACGGCGCTCCTTCCAACTTGCCAGTATCTTGTTGTAGTCGGAAATGGCGGGAAGTTCCTTCAGGACATACCATAACTCCGGAAGGGCCTCCGTGGAAGTGTCCGGGACCGCATAGAGCATGACGGATTCATACTGTGGCACCTCCACTTCCTTCACGATGTCCGCCGCATCTAGAACGACGACTTCCCCAAGGATATCCCTTGAGGAAGCCGGTTTATAGAAATGCGCCGGCACAAGCGTGCATTTCGGCGTAAGGAGACTGGTCTCTTCCACTACTCCCAGTTGCCCGCGTTGTTGTTGGGTGCGGTGATGGAACCCACCTGAAGGCCCTCATAACGGTTCTTGTCGCGCTGATCGGCGTCAAGATTGATACGGAGCTGGTTGTCCAGGCCCTTGAGCAGGGACTTGTAAGGCATGCGTGCTTCGAAGAGGGGCACGGGAACACCTGATACCATCTTGGTGATGGCCTCCATCTGCACGGGCTCGCCGCCTGAGAAGGGGATGAAATTGAGCGAATCGAGGACGAGGTCGGGCCTGTTGGTGAAGATAGTGTCCTTGACAGGGATCTTGCTCTCGATTGCGAACACCAGATTGCGGTCTCCGGCCTGATACAACTTGAGGAGTTCGGCCGGAGTGATCTTGCGGTTCTGCTTCTTTATGGCCTCGGTATGGGCCATGGCAAGGGAGTCGTCCTTGGAACCGACCTGCAGCACTACGGACATCTGACCGTTGTTGTAGAAGTCCTTGAGGCTGTCGACAGTGCTGGTGAACTTGCCGTTTACGGCCTTGTAAGCCACCTGCAGGGTGCGGATGTCTTTCAGGCGCTGTACGGCAACGCTCTCACGATATGCCTTCTGCTTGTTGAACTGTACCGGCTTGGTGATACTGCGGTAGATCATGACTACGAGCGCAGCGCACACGATTGCCAGCAGGATTTCGATGATGATCTGGAGTGTCTTCTTCATATTGGTTAGTGTATTTCTATAATTTCATAAAAACTCTACAAAGTTAGAAAATTGATTCTTTAAAAGCAATATTCTTCGTAAATTTGCACAGCGATTTTTTAGATGAAAATGCCTTTTAGACTGAGTGGACATAAAATAGACAAGCTCGACCGCATTATCCGCAGCAGTTCCGCCGCCACGATAGTGGTACATACCCATCCGGACGGCGACGCGCTCGGAAGCGGCATAGCCCTCAGGCACTGGCTGGAGGAAAATCGAGGGGTCAAGGCACGGCTCATCATCCCCGACACCCTCCCCCGCACGCTGGATTTCCTACTTGAAGGAGAACCTTATACTGATGCCGGAAACGATCCGGAAAGGGCCGCCGAGGCGCTCCGGGAATGCGACCTGCTTCTTGTCCTGGACATGAACGCCTTCAGCAGGGCGGAAGCGCTCCAGGGGGCACTCGAGAAATGCCCCGCCCGTGAAAAGGTGCTAATCGACCATCACCTCAATCCGGATGAGGGAGCGTTCACGTTGGCTTTCTCGCGTACGGCAATCTCATCGACCAGCGAGTTCCTTTACTGGATATTAAGGAAATTGGAAGGAGGATACGAGGGGCTTCCAAAAAAGAGCCTGCTGGCACTCATGACGGGCATGACCACCGACACCAACAATTTTGGGAACTCGGTCTATCCCAGCACTTTACGCATGGCAGCCGAACTTCTGGAGGCGGGGGTGGACAGGGACTACGTCCTTAGCCGTCTCTACCAGGACTACAGCGAAACCCGCATAAGGGCGTTCGCCGCCCTCCTCGGAGAGGGGCTCACCATCCATCCGGGCGGAGTCGCCTGCATTGTGGCCACCATGGAATTCCAGGAAAAATATCCGCTCAGGCAGGGCGAGACCGAGGGTCTGGTCAACATTCCCCTGGGCATAGGTGCGGTGAACCTGAGCCTTTTCCTCAAGCAGGAAGAAGACCACTTCAGGGTCAGCATCCGGTCCAAGAGGGGCTGGAGCGCCAACGACATGGCAAGACGCTACTTCAACGGAGGAGGGCACGAACAGGCCGCGGGAGGCAAGCTCTTCTTCCCCGGGGACATCGACTCGCCGGAGCATGTGTACGGATATCTCGCCACGACCGCGGCACGATTCATGCAGAAAGACAAATGAATATGAAGAAGATTATTCCGATACTTCTCTCCGCCGCCGTGCTCGCCTCCTGCGCAAGGCAGGGAACGGTGGGCGCCAGCGATGACGCAAAGATATATCTCGACGCCTGGATACAGCAGAATTATCCGGACGCCCCCCAGACAAGTCTGGGCGCTTTCATAATCGAGGACACTCCGGGTATCGGAAGCCTTTTGGGCGACAAGCAGTACGTCCGGGTGGAATACACCACCCAGGACCTGAAGGGAAACTACGGAAACAGCACCTTCGCGCAAATTAACCGCCAACTGGATTCATACACCACCCACGGTTATTACGGCCCTGTTGTATGGTTCCGCGGGGAAAGCCTGGATAATCTCAGGGCCGGTGTCGAAGACGTACTCTCCACCATGCGGATAGGCGGCACCCGGAAGGCAGTCATTCCCGGGTGGCTCCTCAGCACCCAGGGCACCGGTTACGCCTCCCGTTACTCCACAGCCGAAGAATACGTAAAGAACTGCAGCGGTACGAATCTGATCTATACCATCAGGGTGGAAGATGCCTTCGACGACATCGAAGCCTGGGAGAAGGACTCACTCGCGAGGTACATAACCCTCAATTGTCCCACCGCGCAGACCGATTCCCTCGACGGATGGTACTATATACGTACCGCGGAGCCTTCCAGCACGGAGACTTTCCCTGATGACACCACGATTTATTGCAACTATACCCTCAGGCGCCTGGACGGCACCGTCCTGGACACTTCCATCGAGAAAGTCGCCAAGGACAACGGTCTCTATTCCTCTTCTAAGTCGTACGGTCCGGTAACCATAAACATGGCCGAGTCATATACCGGCATAACCATGGGAAGCGATGAAACAGACGTTGTCGACGGTTTCGCCTATGCGTTCAAGCATATGCACCCCCACGAGAGCGGCTCGGCCATCTTCTGGTCCGGCCTCGGCTATTCGTACTCGGGCCAGGGAAGCGACATCCCCGGTTATTGTCCCCTCCGTTTCGACATAGACATAGTTGACAGCGAATAAATGGCGGAAGCTGTCAACGGAGCCCCCACCGAACTCGGAACCCGAAGCATAGGCACGCTGCTCAGGCAGTATGCCGTTCCCGGCATCATAGCGATGACGGCCACCTCCCTCTACAACATGGTGGACAGCATCTATATCGGGCACATCAAGGCTGTCGGGGCATATGCCCTTTCGGCTGTAGGCATATGCGCCCCCATCATGAACCTGGGGGCCGCCCTCGGGACCCTCGTAGGTGTCGGGGCTGCCACGATCATCTCCGTCCTGCTCGGCCAGAAGAACTACGGCAACGCCCAGAAGGTGCTCGGCAACGAGATCACCCTCAACCTTGTCCTCGGAACCTTGTTCTCGGTCCTGGTGTTACTCTGCGAAGAGCCCATCCTGTATTTCTTCGGAGCCAGCGAACGCACGATGCCTTTCGCCAAAGGCTACCTTACCTGGATAATGATAGGGAATGTCTTTTCCCACATGTACTTCGGCCTCAACGGACTGATAAGGGCCATCGGCAACCCGAAGACCGCCATGGGCCTTACCCTCTTCACCGTCTTCATCAATGCAGCCCTCGACCCCGTCTTCATCTTCACCTTTGGCCTCGGGGTGAAAGGAGCGGCGATAGCCACGGTGATATCACAGTTGCTGGCACTCTGTTACACTCTCCGCTACTTCAACGACAAAACCCGCGTGGTGCACTTCGGAAGACGCATCCTGGGCATAGACTGGAAAATTGCCCGCAGCTCCCTTGCCATCGGCCTGGGGCCGTTCCTCATGAACAGCGCAGCGTGCATAGTGAACCTTTTCATCAACCAGCAGCTGCGCAAATACGGCGGCGACCTTGCCATCGGAGCATACGGCATAGTCTCCCGCATAAGCTTCTTCTTCCTGATGATAGTGATGGGCTTCAACCAGGGCATGCAACCCATCGCCGGCTACAACTACGGCGCACGCAAATACAGCAGGGTCCGCAAGGTTTATCTGCTGACTGCAGGATGGGCGACTCTCGTATGCTTCTTCGGATTCATCCTTTCCGAATTCCTGCCCAAGACGGCGGTAAGTATCTTCACAAACGATCCCACCTTGCTGGAACTCGGCGCCAAAGGTCTTCAGATCATGAACATCTCGTTCCTTCTCATAGGCATGCAGATGGTTTCAACCAACTTCTTCCAGTGCCTGGGCATGGTGGGCAAGAGCATCTTCCTGTCACTGTCAAGGCAACTCCTGTTCCTTGTGCCCCTCGTTTACACCCTGCCGCTGTGGCTCGGAGTCAAGGGCGTCTGGTACAGTTTCCCGATATCCGATGCCGTGTCTTTCGTGGTAACGGGAATAATGATCCTCAACTTGATGCACAAATTCAGCAGGCTCAAGGACGGCGACGATCCGGCCATCCTGGGCAGCACAATACAATGATTCCAGGACCATGGGACAGACAATCATCAATATCGGACGGCAGTTCGGTGCCGGAGGTCTCCAGATAGCCCATACCATAGGAGACTCCCTCGGCATACCCGTTTACGACAAGGAACTGCTCGGCAAAGCCGCGGAAAAGAGCGGCTTCAGCAAGGAATTCTTCGAGAAGAGGGACGAGAAGAAAGGCTTCCGCCTGTTCCACAACATACTCGGGACGGGGCGGGCGACGGACCTCACCCAGAACTACATCAACGACGACGCCTTGTTCAAGATCCAGAGCACCGTCATCCTCGAAATCGCCGAGAAGGGGCCGGCGGTGTTCGTTGGCAGGGCAGCCAATTACATCCTCCGCGAGATGGAGTGCCTGGACGTCTTCATCTGCGCCCCCCTGGCGGACAGGACGAAGAGGGTGGCCGAGCGGCTCGGCATCTCCCCTGCCGAAGCAGAGGCCATGATCGTGAAGAAGGAGCATGAGAGGCAGGCATATTACAACTTCTTCACTTTCGGCGAATGGAGCAGATCCTCCGACTACGACCTCTGCCTGAATTCCTCGGTCTTGGGGATAAAGGGATCGGCCGACTACATCATCGGTTTCGGCCGCGCAGCCGGACTCATAAAATGAAGAAGCTCCTGATCCTAGCGGCCTTTGCCGCGATCTTGCTCATTCCCTCCTGCAAGAATCACGGACGCACCCGCATTGAAGGCCTCAACTCCGTGATAACCAACGAGATGTCCGACAGCCTCGGGCTCGAGAGGCTGGACAGGGACATGGCCCGCTTCATGCAACAATGGTGGATAAGGGGGTTGTCCCTCTCAGTTATGCGCAATGACTCCCTCCTCTATGCCAAAGGCTATGGATGGGCGGACAAGGAGGAAGGGAAACCCATGTCCCCGGGCACCATCATGCGCATAGCGTCGGTTTCCAAACTCCTTACCGCAACCGGCATCATGAAGCTGCAGGAAGAAGGGAAATTGTCCCTTTCCAACAAGGTGTTCGGTCAGGACGGCATACTCTGCGACACCGTCTATACAAGGGCCATCAAGGAGAAGGCCTACCTCAAAATCACGGTCGAGCAACTCCTTCGCCATGAAAGCGGCCTGACGGTCAGAAACGGAGACCCGATGTTCACGACCAGGGACATCATGAGCGCCAACCACCTCAAGGAAGCCCCCGACCACGAGACCCTGGTGAAGTTGATGCTCGGCAGGCGACTCGGCTATACGCCCGGCGACTACAGCGAATATTCCAATTTCGGATACCTGCTCCTGAGCATGGTCATCGAGAAAGTCACCGGGATGCCTTACGAGGAATGGATGCATGAGAACGTACTGGAGCCTGCGGGATGCGTGGACATGCACCTGGCATACAATTACTACAAGGAAAGATATCCCAACGAATCCCGTTATTACATGCAGGACAACGACCCGCCGGTACCGGAATTCAACAACAGCGGCGACAGTGTAGCGCGCTGCTACGGCGGCAATGACATCCGCGCCCTTTCAGGAGCCGGGGCCTGGGTGGCCAGCACACCCGAACTCGCCCGTTTCGTAGCCTCCATCGACGGACGGCCGCAAGTGCCGGACATCATCTCCAGAAAGAGCGTGATGGCCATGACGGCCTTCAGCGACGCCCATAAATTCGGCCTTGGCTGGAACACCGTCGACCCCGACGAAGGGTGGCAGCGGACCGGTTCGGTCTCAGGTACCAACGCCATGGTGATGTATTATCCCGACGGGGAGTGCTGGATACTTGTAAGCAACAGCCATAACTGGAGGGGGCCCCGCTTCTCGCGCACCGTCAAGAATTTCCTGGACCAGTGCCGGCAGAGATATTCCGCGAAACTCCCCTCCAGGGATCTTTTCGAGTATTAGCATCCTACTGATTATTTTCGTATTTTTGGAAGATGAAATCCTTGCGTGGCATCCTGACGGCCCTTTTATTCTTCTGCCTCACGGCCGCTGCAGCTCCCCGGAATGAGCTCCGCGGGGCATGGATCGCCACGGTGGAAGGGCTGGACTGGCCCGACAAGGAACTGAACCACTTCGCCCAACGTTCCAATCTTATAAAAATGATCGAGCAACTGGCCAAGACCGGATGCAATACGGTCTTCTTCCAGGTTGTGAGCGAGATGGACGCCATGTATTCATCCGACTTGCTCCCGTGGAGCAGGCATCTTACCGGAGTGGAAGGGATCGCCCCCTATTTCGATCCGCTGGCAATCGCGACCCTTGCCGCACACGAGCATGGCATGAAGATACACGCATGGATCAACCCCTTGAGGGTCAGCAGGTCCGACACCATAACGAGGGCTTCCGACTGCATCAAATTCATACACCCGGAATGGGTGAAGGACTACAAGGGCAAGGAATATCTCGACCCCGGCAATCCCGAAGTGGCCCGGTTCCTCTCCGAAATAACCCGTGAGATAATGGAGCGTTACGACGTTGACGGCCTCCACATCGACGATTATTTCTATCCCGACGGACTTCAGGACGACGATTCCCTCTGGGACGACGCCGTCCTGTACAAGGAATATGGCGGAGGCAGAAGTTTGAAGGAATGGCGTTTCAGCAATATAGACAGGGTGGTGAAGACCCTGTATGAAACCGTCCATGCGGTACGTCCCGATGCCGAATTCGGAGTCTCCCCCGCAGGCAGGATCGCAAATACTTCAAGGCTCTATGCCGATCCCCGCCGCTGGGCAAGGGGCGGATATGTCGACTATCTGGTCCCCCAGATCTACTGGAGCATGGACAGGGGCGACTTCGCCGCTTTCCCCAGGGTCCTGAAGGAATGGCAGGGGTTGGGAGTCGACATCTACGTGGGCATCGCAGCATACAAGCACGACCCCTTCTATTACAGGCGCAAGAAGGAAGCCGGCTACCGGAACTTCCTGGAGTTCAAACGCGAAATCGACCTCTGCCGCAGCACGAAGGGAGTCTTTGGCCATGTATGGTTCAGGACGCAGTACATCCTAAAGGACGACTTCAGGCGTTACATACGCAACAATATCTATTGAAACCCTTTTACCTGCTGATGCTCATCACCGCAGTGGCGATGCTGCAGAGTTTGGTGTCGGCAGTGTCGGCACGGCTGGCGAGGACGCAGGGAGCGGTGACACCCACGAGGATGCCTGCCTGGCGGACGCCATTGCCGCAGAGCTTGGAGTTGGATTTCCAGAAAACGTTGGCGCTTTCGATGTTGGGGAAGAGCAGGCAGTCCGCGTCGCCGGCGACCGGGCTGACAAGTTTCTTGATGGCTACGCTTTCCTCATCGAGGGCTACGTCCAGGGCAAGGGGACCGTCGCCGATGCAACCCTTGATCTGGCCGCGGTCGCACATCTTCGAGAGCATTGCCGCCTCCATGGCGGAGGGAACGCTGTCGAGCATCTGCTCGGTAGCCGAAATGAAGGCCACCTTGGGCTTGGGGATGCCGAAGCTGTGGGCGATGTTCAGCATGTAGTTGGTTTCCTTTACCTTGGCGCGGAAGTCCGGTGCCGGGATGACGGCCATGTCGGTAAGGAACATGAGCTTGTGATAATTGGGATTCTCTATCACTCCGACATGGCTGAGGAGGCCCTTCGGGGGAAGGAGGCCCGTCTCCTTGTTGAGGATGGCGCGGAGGAACTTGTCCGTGCTGCAGAGACCCTTCATGAGCACGTCTCCCTCGCCGTCATGAACCATTTGGACAGCCTGGGCAACGGCCTTCAGTTCGACCGGATTGTCAACCACGGTGAATTTGGCGACATCCAGGCCGTTCCTGGCACAGACGTCATTGATGAGGGTTCCGTCGCCCACGAGGGTGGCAGACACGAAACCGGCCTCGACCGCCTTGTAGGCGGCTTCGATGGAATGTTCATCGACGCCCCAAGCGACGACGAGTTTCTTGCAGATCTGTTTAGCCTTGAGTTCTGCGAAAAGGTCATTGAAATTAGCTATCATAGTGTTATTCATCTAAAGCCGATACGATGTGCATTGTGTCACGGGCGATCATCAGTTCCTCTTCGGTGGGGATGAGGGCCACCTTAACTTTGGAGTCGGGAGTGGAGATGAGGGCCTCGGTGCCGGAAGCCATGTTGGCTTCATAGTCCACCTTTATGCCCAGATATGTCAGGTTCTCGCATACGCGGCGGCGAAGGCGGCTGTTGTGCTCGCCGATGCCGGCTGTGAACACCAGGAGGTCGATACCGTCCATGGCCGCCACATAAGAGCCGATGAGCTTGACGATGTCGTAGGTGAGCTTCTTGAAGACCAGCTTCGCCCTGGCGTCGCCTGAGTTGGCGAGGTCGTTGAGTTCGCGGGCGTCGGAAGTCCTGCCGCTCAGGCCGAGGAAACCGCTCTTCTTGTTCATGATATCCGTCATGTCGTCGGGAGAGAGATTCTCCTTCTTCATGATGTAGGGGACGATGTTCGGGTCTATCACGCCGCAGCGGGTGCCCATTATCATGCCCTCGAGAGGGGTGAAGCCCATGGAAGTATCGACGCACTTGCCGTCGAGCACCGCGCAGACAGAAGAGCCGCTGCCTATGTGGCAGGTGACTATCTTGGAATGGTTGATGTCGATGCCTGCGAAACGGGCCCCCTCATGGGAGACATAGTTGTGGGATGTGCCGTGGGCTCCGTAACGGCGGACATGGTACTTGGTATAATACTCGTACGGCAGGGCGTACATATACGCATAATCCGGCATGGTCTGGTGGAAGGCAGTGTCGAACACCACCACCTGGGGGACATCGGGAAGCACCGACTGGCAGGCGCGTATTCCAAGAAGGTGCGCGCGGTTGTGCAGGGGGGCGAATTCGGCGCAGATCTCTATCTTCTTCAGGACATCTTCATTCACCAGTGCGCTGCCGTTGAAATAATCGGCACCCTGCACGATACGGTGGCCGACAGCCTCTATGTCGTCAAAACTGCCCAGGACGCCATGGTCCTTGTCCACAAGGTCGTCAAGGATGAGCTGCATGCCCACCGTGTGGTTGGGGACGGGAAGATCCACGGTTATGGCCTTCTTGCCGGTGGGCTGGTAGGTGCTGATGCCTTCGGGGAGACCGATTTTTTCCACAATACCCTTGGCGAGGATATCATACACGTCGTCGCTCTTCATGTCCATCAGCCTGTACTTGATGGAAGAGCTGCCACAGTTGATTACGAGGATTATCATTGTCTTGTACTAAAATCTCGCAAATTTACTCCGAATTTTCAGATATTAAAATTATTTGCCCGCGAAAACATTAAAATTCAACTTTTACTCTGGGTTTTACCCCTTTTCTGATAATCCTTCATCCTACCTTTGGCGGCATGACGGACAGGCCCGGGATAATGTACATCGCACCGCCTTTCACGGCGGGAGTGGCGGCCGCCGCAGCGACAGGCTCCCCCTCCGTGGTCTGCGTTGCAGCAACGGCGCTTGCAGCCATCTGCTTCGTCGCCGCCTGCAGGAGCCATGGACGTACGGCGGCCGTCCTCGTGGTCCTGTTCTTCGCCCTGGGGGCGCTCTGCCATGCCACCCGGGGGATGATCCCGTTCCCCAGGAAAGAGACGGCCTCCCCTGTGCTGGGCGAACTGACGGCTGTCATCAAATCCATAAGCTTCCGCCATCCCGAGACGAACGCCCTGCTCCTGGCCCTTCTCACCGGACAGAAAGAGGGCCTGGCCAGGGATACCGTTTCGGCTTTCAGGGCAGCCGGGGCCTCGCACATCCTGGCTCTCAGCGGCCTTCACCTCGGCATAATCTACCTGATCATAAGCAAATTGCTGGCTTTTCTGGGAAACTCGCGGGCAGCCGCCGCACTGCGGTCCTGCATAATAGTCGCCTTCTCCGCCTTCTACGTGTTCATGACCGGAGCCTCACCTTCCCTGGTAAGGGCCTTCCTGTTCATAACACTCTCCGAAACCGCGCGCAATTACCCTGGACGCAGGAAGACTCCCCTGTCCGTATGGTGCACCGCATTGATGATACAACTGTTATTCCGCCCCGAAGCCATATCTTCCGTCGGCTTCCGGCTTTCATACCTCGCCATGCTGGGCATCTTCACGATTTTCCCTTATCTGGAGGGGTGGTATCCGCCGGCATCGGGGAAAGCCGGGGAACGCGACCCGTTGCGCCTCATCTGGAAATCGGTCGCCCTTTCGGTGAGCTGCCAGGTCTTCACTGCCCCTCTGGTATTGTTCACTTTCCGCACTTTCCCCAAGTACTTCCTCATAACCAACATGACAGCCCTGCCGCTGACGGAGGGGCTGATGGTCTGTGGCATCGCTACCGCAGCCCTTGCAGCAGCGGGTATATCCGCCCCCTTGCTGACCGGTCTTACCGACCTTCTGTTAACAGCCCTTCTGGGCTCGCTCGGGACCATCGCTTCCATGTAGCCCGCAGGCATAAAATTTGAAGTTGGAACAGGTATGAAAAATTTCAATTTTTTATGCGCTGCCGCAGGCGTCCTGCTCTGCAGCGCTTTGGTCGTTTCCTGCAAAAAGGACAACAGTCCTTTCGACGACACCGACAGCGCCGCACGCCTGACGGGAGTTTGGCAGCGGTCATACCGTACTTCCAAAGCAGTTTCGGTGAATGCGACCGATTATATCTACCTGGCCGGTGACGGCACATACACATCCGAGAAATACAGCGAAGGCAACTACTACGTTTACGACGAGGGCAGCTGGAACGTCAAGGGCGACTCCCTCTTCTATTTCGGCGGAAGCGGGTCTTTCGAGGCCAACCTCGACTGTTTCTTCCCCAATGACTGGTGGACGTGGAGCGGCACCAATATCTTCGACGAGGACTTCTGGGAATATTATGCCGAGGACTTCTGGGAGGACTACTTCGAGAATTTCCTGAAGAATTTCCGCTTCAAGCTCAACCTGAGCGCCATACTCGATCCTTCGAACTTAGTGAAGGACTTCCTGGGTTCATGGGCGTCTTATATTAACGACAACCGTCCCGCGGGCCAGGAGCAGTATTCCTTCGACCTGGGCTTCGCCTTTGAATGGACCCCGTCCGGGGATGTGGTCTGCGACTTCGCATACGACAACAACTTCTCGACGAACCTCCTCAGCCGCCTTCAGGAAATACCGCACATCGTAATCGATCCTTCCATGTTCGCAGGCTGTTGGAAAATAGATTCGATGGCATGCGGGGGCGGACATTTCAACCTGGACGAGAACATCTACCTTGAATTGACCGAAGACGGCAAGGCCACATTCTACTTCGGTTCACCGTCGTCGCTCATCCATATAAGCACGGACTGGGCGGAAAACGGCGGCACTTCCATAGTGATCCGCAACGACTTCGGTCTGGAAAAAATCAAGGTCCTGCTGCTCACCAAGGACAAGATGATAGTCAGCGTGGACATCGACGGCGTCAGCACCCAGGTGGAGCTCTCCCTCTGCTGACACAAATTATTTTGCAGTGTCCGCTAATTTGTATAAATTTGCGGGCCTTGGAGAGTTGGCCGAGTGGTCGATGGCGGCAGTCTTGAAAACTGTTGAACGGCAACGTTCCGGGGGTTCGAATCCCTCACTCTCCGCTTCGCAACATCGGGTGCCTCCCGGGATCCTGCCGACTGTGCGGATTATGGAAGATTTTTTCCTTTTTCCACCGGGAAGAATTGCTATATTTGTATCCACATGTTCGTACAAATCCTCCTGACCATCCT
>CAJOQW010000026.1 GCA_905236955.1 uncultured Bacteroidales bacterium | reverse complement strand
TTCCACCATGGTGCCTTTGCTTGCCATAGATGCCGGGCGTTCGGCCGGGGATACTTCCGAAGCTGCGAAAGCCGTCATGGAACAGGCCCCTTCCCTCAAACTTTTCACCGCCTTCACCGTGGATACCGTCAGCCGGCGCGCAGCTTTGCTGCTGAGTCCCTCGACGGCCGCCATCTCCGAGGCTTTGGTCCATATCGGGGCGGGCACTTCCATCATGGATGCCCCCGGGTTTGCCGGGGCCCTGGAGCTGGCCGACGGGTCAGAAGGGGTGATAATGCTGCGCAATTCCTCCGCCAGGCACTGGCTCCCGCGCACATACCTGGGCGGACATATCGCATGGAGGAATCTGGTGGAATTTTTCTCCGGAGCCTGCGAATGGACGGTGGTGAATTTCCCCGGGGCCAGGAAGGACAACCTGCATGTGAAAACCTCCGGGAAAGACGGGGACAGATACTACATGTCGGTTTTCGAAGGCCTCAAGGGTGCCCCTTGCAAGGTAGGGGAAGTGCTGCCGGATAGTGCCGGATGGGTCGTTGACCTCCCCCTCGCCGACTGGAAGGCTTTCTATGAGGCCAGGTGCAGATGGCTGGACTCGAATTCCATTCTCCTGAGGCACCGGCGTGAATGCGACGCCCTGAAGGCGTCTGCCGGAACATCCCCCGAAGCATGGGTCTCCGCGATGGATCCCCGCGAAATAGCCCTGGTGCGCTGGGATGGACGTGAAGTCCTTCTGCTGCGCACCCGCGCCAAGATGTCCAATGCATTGGAAAACAATGCGTTCCCCGGTTTTCCGGCCGCCATATTCGGGAATGTTTTCTCCCTGAAGGACGAAAGCTCCTGCTGTGGCATGGAAGGCTGGCTGGTTATAGGTTCGGAAGACGATGTGACCGAGTTCACTACCCTTTCCGACAGGCATTCCCCCCAGGCCCTCGAAGGCGGCAACCTCACCTTCGCCGTCCTTGCTCCGGGCAAAACCCTTACGGGCAAAGCGGGGGACATAAACTTAAGCATCCGATAATCAATGGAATTCAAATCAGTAAACAAGCTTCTCGAAAAGAGTTTCCGTGAAAACTGGGACCGTCCGGCCCTGTCCAATTACCAGGGGGATACGTTCACATACGGCGAACTCGCAACCAAGATAGAACTCCTTCACATGGGTTTCGAGAGGTGCGGTCTCGAGAGAGGCGACAAGGTGGCCATCTGCGGCCGCAACCAGGCCAACTGGGCGGTGAGCCTGCTCGCCGCCATGACATACGGTGCCGTCCCCGTGCCCATCCTTCATGAGTTCAAGGCGGGGAACATACATTATCTGGTGAACCATTCCGGGGCAAAGGTCCTTTTTGTGGACGACGTCATCTGGGAGCATCTTTCCGAGGAAGAGATGCCCGGTCTCACCGTCATTGTGGGCATGGGGGACCTCAAGTACATCTATTCCAAGAGCGAAGACATGCAGCGCATACGCGACGGCATCTTCAGGGCGTTCCTCATGAGGCATCCCGGACGCCTGCATCCCGAAGACCTCGATTACTACGAGGACAAGCCCGAAGAACTGGCCCTTATCAACTATACCTCCGGCACCTCCGGTTTCAGCAAGGGGGTGATGCTGCCTTACAGGGCCCTGTACGCCAACATCTACCTTGCCGGGAAGGTGGCTGAGCCGCAGATGGACAATACCTCCAACATGGTGGCCATGCTTCCCTCAGCCCATATGTACGGGATGATGTTCGAGCTGCTCTTTGAGATGACCATAGGCGCGCATACCCATTTCCTTACCCGTGTCCCGAGTCCCAAGATCATACTCAAGGCCTTCCAGGAAATCCATCCTTCGGTCATCATCGCCGTACCCCTCATCATCGAGAAGGTGTACAAGATGCAGCTCAAACCGATCCTCGACCGGACAAAGACCTTCCGCAAGATTCCTATCCTCGGGCAGGCCATAGAGTTCAAGATACGCAACGAGCTCATCAAGGCCTTCGGCGGAGAATTCGAGGAAGTCATAATCGGCGGGGCGGCGTTCAACCCTGAAGTCGAGAATTTCTTCCATCATATCCGCTTCCCTTATACGACCGGTTACGGCATGACGGAATGCGCGCCCATTCTCACATACGAGAAGTGGAACAAGCTTCCCAAGGGCTCCTGCGGCAAGACCATTCCCGGCTGCGAGATCCGCATCGACAGCCCCGATCCCTCGAATGTTCCCGGGGAAGTGCAGGTGCGCGGCTGGAATGTCTTCCTAGGCTACTACAGGAACGAGGAAGAGACCCGCAAGTCGTTCACCCAGGACGGCTGGTTCAGGACAGGGGACATGGGCGTCATCGACAAGGACGGCTACCTGTACCTGCGCGGCCGCATCAAGTGCATGATACTCGGCCCGTCCGGACAGAATATCTATCCCGAAGAGATCGAAGCGGTGGTGAACAATGTTTCCTACGTAGTCGATTCCCTGGTGGTGGAAGATGAGGGCGGCCTCACGGCCCTGGTGTACCCCGATTATCCCCAGGGAGCTTCCGACGGCTTGACGCGTTCGCAGCTCGAAGAGCGCCTTCTCCATGAACTTCCCGAGATCAACAAGATCCTCCCCGCATACGCAAAGATACGCAAGATAGAGTTCATGCCCGAAGACTTCGAGCGCACCCCGAAGAGGAGTATCAAGCGTTATCTTTACCAAAGGAACAAATGATGAACAAATTCGACGGCAAATATCTGAGGATGGCCAAGATATGGGCATCCAACTCCTACTGCAAGCGCCGCCAGGTGGGCGCCCTGCTGGTGAAGGATAACATGATAATATCCGACGGCTACAACGGCACTCCGTCCGGTTTCGAGAATGTCTGCGAGGACGAGAACGGGGTTACCAAGCCCTACGTGCTGCACGCCGAGGCAAATGCCATAACCAAGGTGGCCCGTTCCGGTAACAGCGCGGAAGGTGCCACCCTCTACGTGACGGCATCTCCTTGCGTGGAATGCTCCAAGCTCATCATACAGAGCGGGATAAAGAGGGTCGTGTACAGCGAGGAGTATCGTCTGGACGACGGTGTCAGGCTCCTGAAGAGGGCCGGGGTGGAGGTCGAAAAACTGGAGGAGGCCGAATGAGACGTTATTCTTCAGTCTGGGTGGCCGTCCTCGGGGTGGTTGCCGGTTTCCTGGCCTGCCTGCTGTGTGTGCGCATAGGTGAGAACCGCCGTTATGTGAAGGCCGAGTACGAAGACTGGCGCAAACTCAACCTGGTGCTCCAGACCATCGACAAGAATTATGTCGATACCGTCGACCACAAGAAGGTTACCGATGCCGCCATCGAGGCGGCTCTAGGCGCGCTCGACCCCCATTCCATGTACATGCCTCCCGTCAGGCTTGAAGCTTCGGAGGCGGAACTTCAGGGCAACTTCGACGGCATAGGCATACAGTTCAACGTTCCCAACGATACGGCCATAGTGCTGGAGGTCATCCCAGGGGGTCCCTCCGAAAAGATAGGTCTCCAGCCGGGGGACAGGCTGCTGAAGGTTGACGATATCAACATAGCCGGGGTCAATTATCCCCAGGACAGCATGGTGCGCCACATGAAGGGCCCCGCCGGCACCAAGGTCAAGATTTCGGTCAAGCGCGGTCAGGACGTCATTCCCTTCGAGATAACCAGGGGCAAGATACCGGTACATTGCGTGGACGCGGCTTTCATGGTGGACGACACCACCGGCTATCTGCGCCTCAGCAAGTTCTCGCGCACCACATACAAGGAAGTCACCTCACGTACGTCCGAACTGCTTGCCGCCGGCATGAAGCGTTTCATACTCGACCTCAGGGACAATACCGGCGGGTACTTCGACCAGGCCCTCCTGCTTTCGGACCTCTTCCTTCCCAAAGGGGCGTCCATCGTCTATATAGAAGGTCTTCACCGCAAGCGTGAGGAATACAGCGCTGACGGCAAGGGACTCCTCCAGAAGATAGGACTGGCAGTATTGGTGAACGAAGGTTCGGCATCCTCCAGCGAGATCGTTGCCGGAGCAATCCAGGACAATGACCGCGGCATCCTGTACGGACGTCGCACTTTCGGAAAGGGACTGGTGCAGGAGCCGGTGTACTTTACGGACGGAAGCGGGCTGCGCGTTACCGTTGCCCGCTATTATACCCCTTCCGGTCGTTGCATCCAGAAACCTTATGAAGGTGCCGGCAAATACGAATACGACATTTACGAGCGTTATGCCGAGGGCGAGATGTTGTCAGCCGACAGCATAAAGGTGGACAAGTCGCAGGAATTCGAGACAGTAGGCGGCCGTAAGGTTTACGGAGGCGGGGGAGTGGTCCCCGATATCTTCGTGCCGGTGGACACCACACGGGCTTCGAGATTCTACGTCTCTTGCAACCGCAAGGCCACCCAGATGCGCTTCGCTTCCGCGTGGTTCGACACCCATCACGGCGAACTTCAGGCAATCGATGATTTCGCCTCGCTCGAGCGGTATCTCGACCGCTCCGGCCTGGAAAAGGCCTTCCTGGATTTCGCCGCTTCGAAAGACGGGCTCAAACCTTCATCGCAGGCAGAGTGGGCGGGGGAGCGCAACTACATGCTCACCCAGGTCCGGGCGCTCGTCGGCCGTTACTCCAAACTGGGGGACGATGCCTTCTATCATATCTATCTTGCAACGGATAATGTTTTCGAGGCTGCAATGAAGAAATAAATTTGTATATTTGCAGCCCCGAC
>CAJOQW010000025.1 GCA_905236955.1 uncultured Bacteroidales bacterium | reverse complement strand
GAAGTGGATCCAGTTCGGCTGGGCCACGGGCGCTCTCGCCACCACCATGCTCACCGACTACGGCCAGCCCGCCGACGAGGAGCAGGTCTGGAGCATCTGGGCAGGCAACGCACGCGTAAAGAGATAGCCCTATGATGTACTTTGAAAGAGGTTCCAAGACCGACATCATCACCGCTGAGGATACCAGGGCCATCCTCAAACAGGTTTTCGACGCGATGGGTCCGAAGAAACGCGTCCTCGCGCTTCCGCCGGACTTCACCCGTTTCAACTCCTATGCAGGCCCGATCACGGAGATGGTCAACGACTACTTCGGCGACGCCCTCACGGACGTGATGCCCGCATTGGGCACCCATTCCCCTATGAGCGACGAGCAGCTTTCGGCGATGTTCCCTTCCGTGCCTAAGGAGAAATTCCGCATACACGACTGGCGCAACGACATCGTGACTGTCGGCACCGTCCCCGGCTCCTATGTCAAGGAGGTGTCCGAGGGAAAGCTCGATTACGAGATGAGCGCACAGGTGAACAAGCTCCTGCTCGATCCTTCCTTCGACCTGATCCTCTCCATAGGTCAGGTGGTGCCTCACGAGGTGATAGGCATGGCCAACTACACCAAGAACATCTTCGTGGGCGTAGGCGGTTCGGATTTCATCAACAAGAGCCACTTCATCGGCGCCACCTACGGCATGGAGCGCATCATGGGCAGGGCCAAGAGCCCGGTCCGCGACGTGTTCGAGTATGCCAAGGTGCATTTCCTTGGCGGCGTCCCCGTCGTCTATGTGCTGACGGTGCGCGCCAAGGACGAAGAGAGCGGCGGCATGGTAACCCGCGGCCTCTATATAGGCGACGATTTCGAGTGCTTCCAGAAGGCGGCCGCCCTCTCGCTCGAGACAAATTTCATCATGCTGGACAGGGAGATCAAGAAGTGCATCGTGTACCTCGACCCCGAAGAGTTCAAGAGCACCTGGCTCGGCAACAAGAGCGTCTATCGCACCCGCATGGCCCTGGCCGACGACGCCGAACTGATCGTGCTGGCTCCCGGACTCAAGGAGTTCGGCGAAGACAAGACCATCGACGGCCTCATCCGCAAGTATGGTTACAAGGGCACTCCCCACACGTTGGAATGCACCAATGCCAATGCCGACCTGCAGGCCAACCTGGGCGCCTCCGCGCACCTTATCCACGGTTCGTCCGAGGGTCGTTTCAAGATCATCTACTGCCCCGGCGACGGGATGACCCGCGAGGAGATAGAGAGCGTCGGCTTCGACTACTGCCATTACGACGATATGGTTTCGCGTTATCCGGTCGAAACCCTCAAGGACGGATGGAACACCATGCCGGACGGAGAGGAAATCTACTACATCTCCAACCCCGCCCTGGGACTTTGGGCATACAAGGAAAGATTCAAAGACTAAAACAATAAACAATCATGGAAAAATCTGACATAGGACTCATCGGACTCGCCGTCATGGGCGAAAACCTGGTTCTTAACATGGAAAGCAAAGGCTTCCGTGTAAGCGTTTACAACCGTACCGTCGAAAAGGTGGACAAGTTCATCGAAGGCCGCGGCAAAGGCAAGAAATTCTACGGGGCCCATTCCCTCGAAGACCTCGTCGCATCGCTGAAGACCCCGCGCCGCGTTTTCATGATGGTCAAGGCCGGCAAGCCGGTCGATGACTTCATCGACAAACTCATTCCGCTGCTGGATCCGGGTGACATCATCATCGACGGCGGCAACTCCCATTTCCCCGACACCGCACGCCGCACCGCTTATGTCGAGAGCAAGGGTCTCCTTTACATCGGCACCGGTGTTTCCGGCGGCGAGGAAGGCGCCCTCAAGGGTCCTTCGATGATGCCCGGCGGATCCCCCGCAGCATGGCCGCATGTCAAGCCCATCTTCCAGAGCATCTGCGCCAAGGTCGAGGACGGTTCCCCCTGCTGCGACTGGGTTGGCGAGAACGGTGCCGGACATTTCGTGAAGATGGTCCACAACGGCATCGAGTACGGTGACATCCAGCTTATCTGCGAATGCTACCAGATAATGAAGGACATCCTCGGGATGACGAACGAGGAGATGCACCAGACCTTCGCCGAGTGGAACAAGGGCGACCTCGACAGCTATCTGGTCGAAATCACCCGCGATATCCTCGCGAAGAAGGACGAGGACGGCAAATACGTGCTCGACTATATCCTCGACACCGCCGGCCAGAAGGGCACCGGCAAGTGGACGGCCATATCCGCCCTTGACCAGGGAGTTCCCCTGACCCTCATCGGCGAATCCGTGTTCGCCCGCTGCCTCTCCGCCCAGAAGGAAGAGCGTGTCGCAGCCAGCAAGGTGCTCGAAGGCCCCAAGCCCGCGAAGTTCACCGGCGACCGCGCCGCTTTCCTCGAGGATCTGCGCAAGGCCCTCTTCTCGGCCAAGGTCGTTTCCTACGCTCAGGGCTACACGCTTATGCGTGCAGCAGCCAAGGAATACGGATGGAACCTCAACTACGGCGGCATCGCCCTCATGTGGCGCGGCGGCTGCATCATCCGCAGCGTGTTCCTCGGCAAGATCAAGGATGCCTTCGACAAGAATCCCGAACTGGCGAACCTGCTTCTCGATTCCTATTTCCAGTCCAAGCTCGCCGACGCGCAGCAGAGCTGGCGCAACGTAGTCGCCTGCGCAGTCATGAACGGCGTTCCGGCACCCTGCCTGTCCGCAGCCCTCGAGTACTATGACGGCTACCGCTGCGAGCGTCTGCCGGCGAACCTCCTGCAGGCCCAGCGCGACTACTTCGGCGCACACACCTACGAGCGCACCGACAAGCCCCGCGGAGAGTTCTTCCACACCAACTGGACCGGTCATGGCGGCGATACGGTTGCCGGTACCTACATTGCTTAATTAACTGATAACCAATAAGAAACATGATGAAAATAGGCAAATATTCCTTCGGCGTGGGCGACCGCTTCGCGCATGAAGGAGTGAACCAGCTCAAGGCCCTCATCGAGGCCGAAGAGCAGTTCGGAGTACATTTCGTACCCGTATGGAACAAGTCCAACCGCGAACATGATATCATCGGCACCGAACCTCTCAGCACCCGCGAGGAGGCCGACGCAGCCGTGAAGGCCCTGGGATATACCGGACAGTATTTCGTGGATGCGGACCATATCAACCTTAAGAACGTGGACCGTTTCATCGAGGTGTCCGACTTCTTCACCATCGACGTCGCGGACTACATCGGCCATACCGGCACGATGGAGGAGAGGTTCCTTCCCGCCATCAAGGAGGCCGGCAAGATCTACCGCCACATCGCCGAGAAGAAGGGTGCGGACAACTTCGTGACCGAGGTGTCCATGGACGAAGTCGACGAGGCCCAGACCCCGGAAGAGCTCCGCTATATCCTCAAGGAGATCGCCAAGGAGCAGATCCCCATCCAGACCATAGCTCCCAAGTTCACGGGCCGCTTCAACAAGGGCGTCGACTATCGCGGCGACCTGGCCCGCTTCGAGAAAGAGTTCGAGCAGGATCTTCTCGTGATCGACGAGGCTGTCAAGGCTTACGGCCTGCCCGATAACCTCAAGCTCTCCATCCATTCCGGATCCGACAAGTTCAGCATCTACCCGATCATGGGCCGTCTTATCCGCAAGTACGACAAGGGCATACACATCAAGACCGCCGGCACCACCTGGCTCGAAGAGAACATAGGCCTCGCGCTGGCAGCCCCAGAAGGGCTCGCCCTCGCGAAGAAGATCTATGTCGGGTCCCTGGGCCGCATGGAGGAACTCACCGTGCCTTATGCCACCGTCATCGACGTCGATGTCAAGGCTCTCCCGTCTCCCGAGGAAGTGGAGAAGTGGGACGCCGAGACCTACGCCAGGACCATGCGCCACAACCAGGCCGAGCCTCTCTACAATCCTTCGTTCCGCCAGCTCATCCATGTAAGCTACAAGATCGCGGCCGAACTCAAGGACGAATTCCTGCCCGCCCTCGAGAAATATACCGACGTGATCGGCGAGCAGATCACCGCGAACCTTTGCGACAGGCACATCAAGAGACTTTTTGCGGAGTAAACCATGAAACTTACCGACATTCTTTCCGGCAACTTCAACGCTGCGGAATGGGAGCGGAAAGGCTACCTGCTCCCCAAGTTCGATATCGCCGCCGTCCGTGAAAAGACCCGCAAGGAACCCACATGGGTGCACTTCGGCGGCGGGAATATCTTCCGTGCATTCCCGGCTTCCATGTTGAATGACGCCCTGAATACCGGCCGTTACGACCGCGGCGTCATCGTGGCCGAGACCTTCGATTTCGAAGTGGTGGACAAGGCATACGCCCCCTATGACAACCTCTCCCTGGCCGTCAGCCTCAAGTCCGACGGAACGGTGGAGAAGAAGGTTATAGCCAGCGTGACCGAGGCCCTGAAGGCCGACTATGAGTTCGAGGACTGGAACAGGCTCGTGGATATTTTCCGCAACCCTTCGCTTCAGATGATATCATTCACCATCACCGAGAAGGGGTACGGTTTCAACGAAACCGACCTTGCCCGCGGCCTCAAGCCCGTTTTCGCACTCGGCAAGGTGGCGGTCCTGCTGCGCGAGCGCTGGCAAGCCGGCTGCCTGCCGCTGACTGTCCAGTCGATGGACAACTGTTCCCACAACGGCGACCGCGTGAAGACCGGTGTGATGGCTTATGCCGAGCGCTGGGTGAAGGACGGTCTCGTCCCCCAGGCTTTCCTGGACTACCTGAAGGACGAATCCAAGGTCACGTTCCCCTGGTCGATGATCGACAAGATCACCCCGCGTCCCCACGGGAAGGTCAAGGAGATGCTTGCCGCGGACGGATTCGAGGACAACGACTACATCGAGACCGGGAAGCACACCTTCACGGCCCCGTTCGTCAATGCCGAAGAGACGCAGTACCTCGTCATCGAGGACCACTACACCAACGGACGCCCGCCGCTGGATCTCGGCGGCGCCCTCTACACCACGCGCGAGACCGTCGACAAGGTGGAGACGATGAAGGTGACGACCTGTCTGAACCCGCTCCACACGGCGATGTCCATCTACGGCTGCATGCTCGGTTATACCCTGATCTCCGCGGAGATGGCGGATCCCGACATCCGTTCCTTCATCCAGAAGATCGGATATATCGAGGCCATGCCCGTCGTGACGGATCCCGGCGTGCT
>CAJOQW010000024.1 GCA_905236955.1 uncultured Bacteroidales bacterium | reverse complement strand
CGAGCGCAGGTTGATGCGCTTGTAGTTGGATGCCGGGGAAAGACCGTCCTGGTCGAGGTATCCGAGGGAGTACATGTACTTGGTGACATCGGTGGCGCCGGAGATGGTCACGTTGTGGCTCTGCTGCCAGGCGGGGCTGTAGGCATAATCCTGCCAGTCGAGAAGGCTGAGTTCGGAACCGTCGTCGTGATAAGTGTGGGCGGCCTGGATATCCTTACTGAGGTACTTGAACCAGCGGTCGTCGAAGTTGATGGCGTTGCCGCCGCTGCGCACATAGGATGAATTGCCGACATTCCTCATGCGGGTATCGTTGTCGTCGGAAATGCTTCCGGCAGGATAATACTGGAGGTAACGGTGGTCCATGTACTTGACAGCGAATTCCATCCATTCCGTTGCGGAGAAGATGTCCATCTTCTTTTCGAGGGTTGCGAGCCCGACGGTTCCGCTGTAGGTAACCTTGGGCCTGCCCTTCTTGCCGGTCTTGGTGGTGACGATGACGACACCGTTGGAGCCGCGCGATCCGTAGATGGCCGAAGATGCGGCATCCTTAAGGACCTCGATGCTCTCGATATCGTTCGGGTTCAGGCCGGTCATGTTCTCCTGGGGAACGCCGTCGATGACGTAGAGGGGGTTGTTGCCTGCGCTGATGGAGGCGGCGCCACGGACGCGGATTTCAGGGTCGGCACCGGGCTCGGAGCTGGTGATGCGGACGGTAACGCCGGCGAGCTGGCCCTGGAGAGCCTGCTCCGCACGTGCCATCGGGCGGTCGTCTATGGACTTGCTGTCCATGGAAGCGACGGCGGAAGTCAGGTCGCTCTTCTTTACGGAGCCGTAGCCGATAACCACGGTTTCCTCGAGCATTTCGGTGTCTTCCTGGAGGACGAAGTCATAGACGCTCCGGCCTGGAGTGACCACGATTTCCTGAGACTTGTAGCCTATGCAGGAAGCTTCAATGGTGGAACCTTCGGGAACCGTGAGGGTGTAATTGCCGTCGAGGTCGACCGCAATTCCGGTAGTGGTGCCCTTGACTATGACACCGGCGCCGATGACGCCGTAGCCGCTGGCATCGACAACCTTTCCCGAGATCTGCTGCTGCGCGAAGGATGTCACGCAAACTCCGAGGAAAGCGGCGATTACTGCAACTTTCCTCAGTGATGAAATCATCGATTGAATCATTAGGTTGGATTTTGGTTAATATGAATGGTTATTGGTGATTCCGTATAAAATGCAAATATATATAATAATTCTGGAAAAGTGTTCTTTTTAACCGGATTTCAGGAGTTACTCGCCATAAAAGAGGGGGAACTCATGGTTTGGGACATGTGAAGCGACCATGATTTCTTTCAATCTCCCGACTATTTCGGGATACCTTGCGGCCACATCGTTTGTCTCTCCGGGATCGTCCGCCAGATTATAAAGCTCGTAACGGTCCGCACTACGACCGTCCTCCCCCACCGAACCTATGCCCAGATGGATCAATTTCCAATCCCCCTCGCGGGAAGCCTGGGCATTCCTTTCGGCAAACTCGAAATAGAACGTTTCATGCGCTTCCTGTCCGGGGCGGCCCTCAAGGGTCGGAAGGATGCTGAGCCCGTCGGGGGACGGGGTATTGTCGCCGACAATCTCCCTGAAAGTGGGCATGAGGTCCCAGAAAGTGCAGGCGAAATCGCTCCTGCTCCCGGCCTTTACATGTCCGGGCCAGGAAATGATGAGCGGAACGCGTATGCCGCCCTCGTAAAGGTCCCGTTTGTAACCGCGCCAAGGGCCGTTGCTGTCGAAGAAGTCGGGATCGGCCCCGCCTTCCTGATGCGGACCGTTGTCGCTTGCGAAAATAATTATGGTATTTTCATATATCCCCAGTTCCTTGAGCTTGGCAACTATCTGCCCCACATAAACGTCGAGCCTTGTTACCATGGCCGCGAAAGTGGCGCGCGGATATTCCTGCGAACAGTAGCCTCCTGTCCTGAAGCGGGGTTCGCCCTGGTCTATGCCGTCGAACGGATTCTCGGGGAACCGTCCCCGGTACGCCTGGATGATACTGTCCTCGGGAACTATAAGTTCGGCATGGGGGATGGTGGTGGGGACCCACTCGAAGAAGGGTTTCCCGGCCTTGACCGCCTCCTCGATGAACTCCAGTGCCTTTTCCTGGATAAGGTCGGCGGAATAAGTCCCCTGACCGTAGGGGATGGAATCGACGTTGTCCGCGAGGACGACCTTTTCGGAATTATCCCAGAGATGGTCGGGATAATAACTGTGGGCCAGGGTCTGGCAGTTGTAGCCGTAGAACTTGTCCACCCCCTGGGCTGCCGGGTCGCCGGTGGACGCCACGGGCCCCAGGCCCCATTTGCCGAAGGCCCCGGTCATATAGCCTTCCGACTTGAAATCGTGGAATATGGTGCGGGCGGAGTCGGGCAGGGGGAACTGGCCTTCGGGCGGCACCCTGAGGTTGCCGCGTATGAACGTGTGTCCGCTGTGCATGCCGGTGAGAAGACACGAGCGCGAGGGTGCGCTTACGGTCGTCCCGGCGTAGGCCTGCGTGAACAGCATCCCGCCTTGGGCGAGGGCGTCGATATTCGGGGTGGAAAAAAGTTCCTGTCCGTAACAGCCAAGGTCTCCCCAGCCCAGGTCGTCCGCGAGGATGAACACCACGTTCGGGCGTTGCGGCTCTTTTGCGCAGCCTCCGAGCGCCGAGCCGGCGGCAAGGGCTGCGCCGATCTTCATCAGATTGCAATTTTTCATATAACAGATTTTGTAAAAGCGGTGCAATTTACTAATTTTACGAGAAATAATAACCTGTATCTTTTTACGCCAGAGAACCATTAATAATCAGTGAAATGAAAAACAGAATCCTTATCCTGCTTGCCGCCGCCGGCGTATTGTTCGCATCCTGCGGCACCCAGAAGGCTTCCCGTGCGGTCAGTTCCGCGAAAAATGGCGAAGAAATGGTGAACACCGGGTACACCAAGGAAAGCAAGAAGAACTCGGCATCCACGGTGAGCAATGTCGAATTCCAGAGAGGGAGCGGATACCATAATATCTATGATTATCTGCGCGGCCGGGTCGCCGGGCTCGTCGTCCACAATGACAATTCCATCACAATCAGGGGCATCTCGTCAATCTACGGGAGCAACGAACCGCTCATCCTCGTGGACGGCATCGAGATGCAGGACATCAGTTTCATCCACCCCGACGACGTAAAGACAGTTGATGTACTCAAAGATCCCTCAGTCACCTCCCTGTACGGGTCACGCGGAGCGAACGGAGTCATCCTCATCACATTGCGGCATGCAGACTGACCCTATCGACCAATACGTCGCGGCAGATTCCCGTTATTCGGGCGGAATGGAATACAGGCGCTGCGGCAGGAGCGGAATCATGCTTCCCGCAGTGTCTTTGGGTTTCTGGCACAACTTCGGGGAGGACAAGAGCTTCGAGAGCAGCAGGGCGGTCACGCATTTTGCCTTCGACCACGGCATAACCCACTTCGACCTGGCCAACAACTACGGCCCTCCCTACGGTGCCGCGGAAATAACCATGGGCAAGCTCATGGACAGGGACTTCCGCCCTTACCGTGACGAACTCTTCATATCGACGAAGGCAGGCTACGACATGTGGCCGGGGCCCTATGGCGACCACGGTTCACGCAAATATCTGCTGTCCAGCCTCGACCAGAGCCTGAAGAGGATGCACCTGGAATATGTCGACCTTTTTTACAGCCATCGTTACGACCCCGACACCCCGCTTGAAGAAACCCTCCAGGCGCTGGTGGACATGGTGCGCGCCGGCAAGGCCCTTTACGTGGGCATCTCACGGTGGCCGGAAGAAGCCACTGTAACCGCCATGAAGTATCTCTCCGACAGGGACGTCCCGCTTCTCATCTACCAGGGCCGCCTCAACATCTTCGACAGGCATCCCGAAAAATCCGGCATCCTGGGCACCGTCAGGCGGGGAGGCGCCGGCTTCATAGGTTTTTCGCCCCTGGCCCAGGGGCTTCTCACAGGCAGGTACCTGCACGGCATCCCGGCCGACTCCAGGATGGCAAGGGAGAAATTCCTTAAGTCTTCGTTCCTCACCGAAGAACTCCTCGGGCAGATACGCGGGCTTGACGTCCTGGCCAGGGAAAGGGGGCAGAGCCTGGCCCAGACGGCCCTCTCGTGGCTCCTCTCCCGCGAAGGCGTCACCTCAGTGATAGTGGGCGCCAGCAGCACCGGACAGCTCGAAGACAACCTGAAATGCCTCGCGAACACGTCATTCACCACGGAAGAACTTGAAAGGATCGATGCCATAGCAGGCAGGCATCCGCTCCCGGCACAACTGATAACACCATGACCAACAAAACATTGATTCTCCGAGGAGCTGCGACAGTGATGGTATTCCTGCTCCCCGTTACAACATTCGCCCAAAAGAAGGACCCTTCCGAAGGTATAAGGGAAGTCCTTGACAGGGTGTTCACCTACATAGACGGCTGCACTCCGGCCGAAGT
>CAJOQW010000023.1 GCA_905236955.1 uncultured Bacteroidales bacterium | reverse complement strand
TTCCTGGGGGTACCCTCCGCCTTTTGGGCGACGATGGCTTCCTTGCCGATGAATTCTTCCTTTCCGAACTTGCAGAACATGCTGAAACCGGCGGTTACCGGAGAAATTTCGGGAGAGAGTTCATCGCCGTAAAGAGGAAGTCCCGCCTCGAAACGGAGTGTGTCGCGGCATCCCAGGCCGCAGGGTACCACACCGGCGGCCAGAAGGGCCTTCCAAAGGTCGACTATGGCCTCGGGCGAGGCATATACCTCGAAACCGTCTTCACCGGTATAGCCGGTGCGGCTTACAATCGCACGCTTGCCGTAAAGCATCGTGTCGGCGAAATGGTAGAAGCCCATTCCCGCCAGGTCCGCTCCGAGCACCTTGCCGAGCACCGCTTCGGATTCGGGTCCCTGGACGGCGAGCTGCCCCCACGCTTCGGAATCGTTGACTATGGCCACATCGTAGCCTTCGCTGTTCTCCAGTATCCACCTGTGGTCCTTGCCGATATTGGCGGCATTGACTACCAAAAGATAGTGGCAGGGTTCGAACTCCTTGTAAACCAGAAGGTCGTCCACGGTTCCACCGTCGGGATAAAGCATCATGCCATAGACGCACTGACCTGGTTCCAGCGGGCTGACGTCGTTGCAGAAAATGTGGTTGACGAACTTTTCGGCGTCCGGACCGCTGACGAAGATTTCGCCCATATGGCTGACGTCGAACACGCCGCAATGATGCCTGACGGCGTTATGTTCTTCGGTTATGCTGGAGTATTGGATCGGCATCATGTAGCCCGCGAAAGGGCTCATTTTCGCACCCAGTGCGACATGCTCCGGGTACAGGCATGTGGTTTTCAATTGGTTTTCCATTTCGAACACGAATTTAGCGTTTTTAATGGACTTTACCAAATTAACTGCGCAAAATGTCCAGGTCTTTCTTGAGGATGATTTTCGGGTCCATCATCGCCACTTTCTGGAACAACTGGACCTGGCGGCCGAGCGAAAGATATACCTTGTCTTCGTGCTTGCCCTTGCGCCACCATTTGTAGAAACCGACAGGATCGTTCTCGAACGGGATCTTGGCCACAATACCGCTGCTGTAACCCGGATAATCTATTACGAGTTTGAGCCCTACGAAGCGCTTGTAATATTCGGGGTCGGCCCTGCGGAGCTTGCTTTCAAGAGGATTGAGCACTTCGAATTCGTCGACTTTAAGCACCTTTTCCCGCACAATCATACGATGGATGCGTACCGGATCGTAATTGATCCATACACCCATCTTCATGGTCTTGGGGCCCTCTTCCGTGTCCAGTGTCAGTTCGTCCATCGAGATATACACCTTCTCGGGATCGAGGGGGTAAACTTCAGGCTCTTGCGACATTTTTTCGATAAACTCAACAAAATTATGGATTTAATTTGAAAAAAACTAATTTTGTATCCAAAAAATAGCATTTAAACCCCCTCAGGGGCATATTGCCGCTATGTTCAAGACCGTTTTCAAGGAAGTGCGCCAATATAGGACAGCCCTGTTCCTTACCCCCGTGTGGACCAGTGCCGAGGTGGTGATGGGCGTGCTCATCCCATATGTGACGGCAAGCCTCATCGACAAGGGACTCAATGCCGGCAACCTTCCCGCAGTTTACAAATACGGCGGCATCATGCTTTTGCTGGCGGTACTGAGCCTGGTATTCGGGATCCTTGCCGGGCGCTATGCGGCATATTCTTCGACCGGCCTGGCGGCCAATCTGCGCAAGGCCATGTATTCCAACATACAGAGGTTTTCGTTCAGCGACATAGACAAATACAGCGCGGCAGGCCTTGTGACCCGCATGACAACGGATGTCAGCAGTATCCAGAATGCCACGCAGATGCTCCTGCGGACTTCGTTCAGGGCCCCGCTCAATCTCATCTTCTCGTTCGCGATGTGCCTGTTCATAAACAAGCGCCTCTCGCTCATCTTCCTCGGTGCCATGGTTCTGCTAGCCGTGGCCCTCACCATGATGATTTCCCGCGCCTCAAAGCTTTTCAAGCAGATGCTGGTCCAGTACGACACGCTTAACGGAGTTATCAGGGAGAATGTCGACGCCATAAGGGTCGTGAAAGCATTCGTCCGTGAAAATCACGGGATATCCCTCTTTGACAAGGCCGCGCTGGACCTGTATGCGATCAGTATCAAAGCGGAGACCATCATGAGCTTCAACCAGCCTGTCATGAACATCGTGGTGTACGGCTGCATCATGGCGGTCAGCTGGTTCGGCGCCCATTCCATCGTGGGCGGCAACCTGACCACGGGCGAGCTCACTTCGCTGTTTTCATACATCATGATGGTCATGAGTTCGCTCATGATGCTGAGCATGATATTCGTCCAGGTGACCCAGAGCGCCGCCAGCGTCTCCCGGGTCGCACAGGTAATAGAGGAAGAGCCCGACATGTCCAATCCGGCCGATCCCGAAACCTCCGTGGAAGCCGGCAGCGTGGACTTCGAACATGTTTACTTCTCGTATAAGAAAGGCGGTGACAACGCCGTGGAAGACATAAACCTGCACATCGAGCCCGGAGAGACGATTGGTATCATTGGCGGTACCGGCTCGGGCAAGTCCAGTATCGCCTACCTCATCTGCAGGCTATATGACGTGTCTGAAGGCTGCGTGAAAGTCGGCGGCAAAGACGTAAGGAGCTATGACATGGATGCCCTCAGGCAGCATGTCGCGATCGTCCTGCAGCAGAGCACGCTATTCAGCGGGACCATCCTCGAGAATCTGCGCTGGGGCAACCCTTCGGCCACCTTCGAAGAATGCGTCGAAGCCTGCCGGGCGGCGTGCGCCGACGGATTCGTCACTTCTTTCCCCGACGGCTACGACACGGTCATAGAACAGGGCGGAGTCAATGTCTCAGGCGGTCAAAGGCAGCGTCTTTGCATCGCCAGGGCCCTTCTGAAGAAGCCCGAGATCCTGATCCTGGACGATTCCACCTCGGCCGTCGATACCGCTACCGATGCGGCCATAAGGAAGGAACTCATAACCAGCGTCCCCGGTATCACCACCATCATAATCGCCCAGAGGATTCTGAGCATCAAGGACGCCGACAGGATAATCGTGATGGAAGACGGCCGGGTGAACGGTATCGGAACCCACGAGGAACTCCTTGCGGGCAATGAGATTTACAAGGATATCTATTCTTTGCAGACTTCAGGCGGGGAGGCCGATTTCGATGCCTAGGGGATTCGGACAATTCGGAGGTCCCCACGAAAGGGGCTACGGCGACGGCAAGATATCGAAGACCGTCTGGAGGCTTTTCGGCTTCGTCTTCAAGAATTATAAGATAAGCCTGCCTTTCATCGCTTTATGCATTGCGGTGACATCTCTCACCACCCTCACGTCGAACCTTTTCACAAAAACGCTCATTGACGATTACATCGTTCCGATGACCGAAAGCGGGTCCACCGACTTCGGTCCCCTTGCGGCGGCCATGCTCCGTCTTGGGGCAATCCTGCTGACGGGCGTCATCGCTTCCTTCACCTGCAACCTGCTTACGGTGTACATGGGCAACGGAACCCTCAGGAAACTCCGCGAGGAAATCTTCGCCCATATGCAGAAACTTCCCCTCCGATGGTTCGACGCCCACACTCACGGCGAAGTCATGAGCGTCTATACCAATGACGTCGATACCCTCAGGCAGGTCGTGTCCCAAAGCGCGCCAGGGATCCTTCGTTCGCTCGTCACCATAGTGGCCACCCTCGCTTCTATGATAGTCATGAGCCCCGTCCTGAGCGTCATCTCCATCGCGCTCGCCGCGCTTATGTTCTTCATAACAAGGAAATTGGGCGGAATCAGCAAGAAATATTTCACCGAAAGGCAGAAGAACCTTGGTATAATCAACGGTTTCATAGAGGAAATGGTCTCCGGCCAGAAAGTCGTCAAGGTTTACAATCATGAAGAGGTGGCGATGGAGCAGTTCGCGGTGATAAACGAGAATATGCGCCGCAGCGTTTACAACGCCAACAGTGTAGGAAACATCATCGGCCCGGTCAATGCGAACCTCGGCCATTTCGGATATGTCCTGCTGGCCGCTGTCGGCGCCATCCTCGCAGTAAAGGGGTTCGTTCCCCTCACCTTGGGAACCATAGTCGCATTTCTTACGCTACAGCGAAATTTCAACAGGCCTATCTCACAGATATCCAATGAGATAAACTCCCTCGCCATGGCTTCTGCCGGAAGCGACCGGGTGTATGCCCTTCTCGATGAGAAGCCCCAGGCCGATGAAGGCAAGGTCACCCTTGAAGGGAATGCCGCCTCGGGATGGCAGTGGAGATTCCCGGACGGGACCCGCACCCCCCTTGAAGGGCTCGTCGCCCTCAAGGATGTGGATTTCGGCTACGTCCCGGACAAACAGGTGCTGTACGACATCACCCTCACCGCATATCCCGGCCAGAAGATCGCTTTCGTCGGCGGGACCGGTGCCGGCAAGACCACCATCACAAACCTTATCAACCGCTTCTACGAGATCCAGGACGGCACCATCCACTATGACGGCATCTCGATAGCCGACATTTCCCTCCCTTCCCTACGCCGGTCCCTCGGCACTGTGCTCCAGGAGAGCAAATTGTTCAGCGGCACCATCATGGATAATATCCGTTACGGCCGGCTCGACGCCACCGACGAAGAATGCCGCGCCGCTGCACGTCTGGCATGCGCCGACGCCTTCATCCGCCGCATGCCCGATGGTTATATGACCATGCTCTCGTCCGACGGAGGCAACCTCTCTCAGGGCGAGAGGCAGCTGCTCTGCATAGCCAGGGCCGCGGTCGCCAATCCGCCCGTGCTCATCCTGGACGAAGCCACATCCTCGATAGACACCCGTACCGAAAAACTGATACAGAAAGGGATGGATTCCCTCATGAAGGGCCGCACCACCTTTGTTATCGCCCACCGCCTGTCCACCGTGCAGAACGCCGACTATATAATGGTGCTCGACCGCGGCCGCATAATAGAGAGAGGCAAACATGCGGAGCTTCTCGCATTGAAGGGCAAGTACTACGAACTATACACCGGAAACCAGATAGCATGAAAAAGACCGTGCTGATAATCCTGGCCGCCATGGCCTTGGGCGCCTGCAATCTCCGTCCCGTGAACCAGGAGATCCTTCCGACCGCCTCCCTGACTCCTGCAACACTGCATAACGGACCGGGCTGGTATGAGGTGCCGGCGATGCAGGAGAGGACCATCAAAGGCGGCTACAAGGTTAACGCCAAGGATCCAAGTCTATACTACGTCTCGCACAGTTTCACCATGGCAGGCAGGGAATACCGTAACTATACGGCCTGCTTCAGTGCCGCCCACCATGCACCGCTGTGGGTCGCCGCCCCGCGGCACAGGGTGTACACCCGTGCAGGCACCAGGCGTTCCAATGTCTTCGGCCCGGACCCCCTCCTTCCCCGGGACATACAATACCGCTCCAACAGGGCGGGAAGCGAGTGCAACCGGGGCCATCTGCTGACAAGTGCGGACAGGCTCTGCATCTCCGACGCCAACGTCCAGGTATTCTATTACTCCAACATCGCCCCGCAGATCATGGAAGGCTTCAACGACGGGGAAAATGCCGGCTGGAACATCCTTGAAGATTTCATCGACCGCCAGCAGTGCGCAGACACCTTATATGAGGTCATCGGCGCATATTACGAGGAGTTTACGGATGCCTATGGCCACACTGTAAAGCCATATACGCTTCCATCTTTCGGCGGCAGGTCCGACGTCGACAGGCCCACGATGTTTTATTATGCAGTACTACGCACCAAAAGCGGACGCAGCGGCAAGGCCCTGAAGGACTGCAACGCATCCGAACTCAAATGTGCCGCATTTGCCCGGGCAAACACGGGCGAGCTTGAATACCAGGAAGTTACGTACAAAGAGATGATGAGCATATCCGATTTGGAGAAGCTTACCGGCTTGGATTTCTTCGTAAATGTCCCGCAAGCTCCTGAGGGTATCTGCAACCCTTCCGACTGGGGTCTATAAAAAAATGCAGAAATAATTGCATTATTAAAATATTTGCTTAAATTTGCAAAGAAGATGAAAAAAGGTACATCATATTCTTCACCTCGATGGTGGCGTCTGGCTTAATCTTCGGTCAGGCTTTATGGATATGATGTATAGTGAAATCTAGGCCCTTAAGGTATTCTTGTACCGAAAGGCGAACGAGCATAGATGCCTGTCCGAATGTACGGACGGGCGTTTTTGGTTTTATGGCAATCACAATCCTATAATATTTTCGAAAAATGAAACAGAAAAAGTATCTGCTCCCCGAGAGCGAAATCCCAACGGCATGGTACAACATCCAGGCGGACATGGTCAACAAGCCTCTCCCTCCCCTCAATCCCGGAACGGGCCAACCGCTCAAGGCGGAGGACATGTATCCCATCTTCTGCGAAGAATGCGCGCGGCAGGAACTCAACCAGACAGACCGCTTCATCCCCATACCCGAGCCGGTGCTCGAGAAGTATGTCTATTACAGGAGCACCCCCCTCGTCCGTGCCTACGGTCTTGAAAAAGCCCTGGACACCCCTGCCCATATCTTTTTCAAGAATGAGAGCGTGAGCCCTGTGGGATCCCACAAACTCAACTCCGCCCTCGCCCAGGCCTATTATGCCAAGGAGGAAGGGACCACCAACATCACCACCGAGACCGGAGCCGGACAGTGGGGTGCCGCCCTTTCCTATGCCGCCAAGGCCTTCGGCCTCGAGGCCGCGGTCTATATGGTTAAGATATCTTATGAGCAGAAGCCCTACAGGCGCAGCATCATGCAGACTTTCGGCGCGAACGTCACCGCTTCGCCATCGATGAGCACCAGGGCGGGAAAAGATATCATAACCGCTTCACCAAACCATCAAGGCTCGTTGGGCACGGCCATTTCCGAGGCGGTCGAACTGGCCAGGATGACCCCCGACTGCAAATATGTGCTCGGATCCGTCCTTAACCATGTATGCATCCACCAGAGTATCATAGGCCTGGAGGCTGAGAAACAGATGGAAATGGCTGACGAGTATCCCGACATCGTAATCGGTTGTTTCGGCGGCGGCAGCAATTTCTGCGGTATCGCGATGCCTTTCCTGCGTCATAACATCCTGGATGGCAAGAAGACACGTTTCATTGCCGCCGAACCGGCATCGTGTCCCAAGCTCACCAAGGGCGTTTACCTCTATGACTTCGGGGATGAAGCCGGATACACTCCGCTTCTGCCAATGTACACCCTGGGACACTCATTCCGTCCGGCCAATATCCATGCGGGCGGTCTCCGCTACCATGGAGCCGGAGCCATCGTCTCGCAGCTGATGAAGGACAAGTTGATGGAAGCCGTAGATATCGAACAGCTCGACTCGTTCAAGGCCGGCCTGCTCTTCGCCCGTTCGGAAGGCATCATTCCCGCACCGGAAAGCTGCCATGCCATAGCCGCCACCATAGAGGAGGCGCTCAAATGCAAGGAATGCGGAGAGCAGAAGACCATACTTTTCAACCTTTCCGGACATGGACTCGTGGACATGACCGCGTATGACCAGTATCTTGCAGGCGACCTCACCAACTTCGAAGTGGATGAGGCGACAGTTGCCAGGAACCTAGCAGAAAGCAAGTTGGATCCCTCCAAGGCTCTCTAAGCCCCTCTTGCCTGCAATTTTGCGGAGTCCCTCTCCCAACGCCCGTGCCATCAATGCCTGGCCAGCGGCGTTGGGATGGGCTCCGTCTTCACATATGAGTTTTTCATAGCCCGGCCTTGCGTAAAAGGCCGAAGTTATATCGATGACCTCCACGTCCCTTCCTGCAGCCAGGCCCAGGACGTGGAGATTGTACATTTCATGCCACTGTGAGATGAAGGAAGGGTTTCCGCCCAACCAGTCGAGCACGTTGCGCCGGCCTTCGGGAGCCATATCGCGTGTTATATGGGCGAAATACTTGTCCGGAACCACCGGTGTGAGCGACAAGACCACAGGGAGGGAACCGAGGGCGCGCACCTTCTCCACGAGCCTCCCGTAAGCGATCGTGAATTCCGTCAGCGGAGTGAAGGGATCATGGGTGCCGGAGGGGTCCGAAGCGATTGCCTTCCAGTCGAAATCGCAGTCGTTTCCCCCCGTCCCGAGAAGGGTAAACCTTGAAAGCGCCACCTGGGGAAGGTGCCGCCCAATAATCTTCATGATGGAAGCGAGCGTACTGCCGAAACGGGCAAAATTGTCAATCTTCAATCCGAGATCATCCGCACATATATCGGTAAATGTCTTTTCGGGAAGGTAATATTTCAACGGGGAGACCGATTCCAGGACGACTCCTTTCATCACAGAGTCTCCAAAAGCGCATATCCTTGTCTTTTCCAT
>CAJOQW010000022.1 GCA_905236955.1 uncultured Bacteroidales bacterium | reverse complement strand
TCCCACGGGATTGTCCTTGCCTCGCCCGAATTGTTCGCGAAGACGAAAACCGTGTCCGTTCCGTCATAACGGAAGAAAGCATAAGTGTTGTCGCGGGTAAGGAAATGCATGGTCCTGCCGTTGTGCAGAACCGGGGTGTTCTTTCGCCAGTTGAAGAGCCTTGCGGTGTAATCGTACAGCTCTGGCGCGACATAACGGGGATATGGTGCCGCGGCATCGTATTCCAACCCGCGGCCCTCCGCCGTGAAAAGGTCGGGGACGGTGGTGTCGGCGGCCCATCCTCCGGGGAAATCAGCCCTCTTCGAGCCGTCATGCCAGCTCTCGTATGCGCGGCTGAAGAGCATCTCGTCGCCGTTGTAGAGTTGAGGGATGCCGCGCATCGTGGCGAGGAGGCCGAGGGCGATGCGCATCTTGGCGGGATTCTCCCTGAAGGTGTCCCCCAGGCGGTTATGGTCATGGTTGGCAAGGAAGGTGAGCATGTGCGACAGGTCGTGATAGGTGGCGTCGTGGCTCACCGCCTCGTAAACCCGGGTGAGGCCGCGCCCCCACATGTTCTCGTCCCCGTCTTCGCAAAGGCCCGCTACGGTGGCCTCCTGGAGCGGGAAGTCCATTATGCTCGGAAGATGGCTGTCGAAGCCGTCCTTGTTCGCATTGCCCCCCTGCCAGTAGGCCAGTTGGTCGGCGGTGGAGGTCCAGCACTCGCCCACTATGTTCATCCATGGATATTCCGAGAGCACGGCCATGCACCAGCGGCTCATCGGTTCCTTCTCGTTGTAGGGATAGGTGTCCACCCTCAGGCCGTCCAGGCCCGAGTATTCGGTCCACCATATTGCCCACTGTTCCAGATATTTGAGAGTAAATGGATTATCCAAGTTCATGTCGGGCATCATGGGCACGAACCATCCCCCTTCCTGCAGGGCAAGGTCGTAGCGCGAGGCGTTGGGGTCGAAGTTGGTGCTGAAGGCGGCATTCATATTGGTGTACTCCGGCCAGGTGTTGATCCAGTCGGCGAAAGGCAGGTCCTTCATCATCCAGTGGAAGGTGCCGCAATGGTTGGTGACTATGTCCATGATTACCTTGAGTCCCTTCGCATGGGCCTTTTCCACCATTTCCCGATAGAGTTCATTGCTGCCGAAACGCGGATCCACCCGGTAGTGGTCGGTAACGGCATACCCGTGGTAACTCTCGAAGTCCTGGTCGTCTTCCAGCACCGGCGTGAGCCAGATGGCGGTCGCACCCAGATTGGCTATATAATCCAGATGGTCGATTATTCCCTGGATGTCGCCCCCGTGGCGGCCCAGATAGACATCGCGCCCGTCGGGGTCGTTCATACCCTCCAACACATCGTTCGAAGGGTCGCCGTTTGCGAAACGGTCGGGGAAAATCAGATAGACCATGTCCTTCGTGCTGAAACTTTCCCTCTTTTCCTTTCCCTTGGGGCTTATGCTGTACGGGACCTTCATGCTCGTGCCGTCCGCAGAAGTGAACACCAGGTAGGCGGTACCCTCAACACCCTTGGCGACATTCATGTCGAGGAAAAGGTAATTGGGGCTTTCGGCTTTATGTATCTCCCTTACGCTCACCCCTTTGAGCCCTTTTGCCACGACTGTGCACTCCCCTATCGAAGGACCGTTGACCAGAATCTGTAGACGGTTGTCCATACCGCTCCACCAGCAGGGAGGCTCGACATGTACGACCTTGTCCGGGGTGGCGTCCACCACCGATGCGGGATCGAAGTGCGCCGAGCATGCGGCGAACAAAAACGCCATCGGTATCAGTAACGACTTTTTCATTTCTTCAGAAGCATGAATTGATATTCCGACAGGGCTATGTCCTCCCCGAGCGTGATGGCCTCGCCGGAACGGAGATCCTCAAGGGGAATGTCCTTCCATCCCTGCGGGGTCGGCACCGTCCTGCCTTCGGGACGGACATTCACCACCACAAGGCAGTCGTCCCCTTTCTGGAGGACGAGCACGTCGTCGGTGCTGAAAGAACGGTTTTCCGGGCCGTGGATGGCCTGGTGTTCCTTGAAGATGTGAAGCATCTGCCTGTATTCACCGCGCACGTCGGGATTGGCCTTCCAGTCAACCGGGACATATTCGAAGAAATTTATCCTGTCCGGATAAGCCACTTCCTGCTCCCCGTAAACGAGGGCCGCGCCATTCATGTAAATCGCCGCGGCATATGCAGCGAGTGCACCAAGTTTCCCTCCGAACTCCTCCACCGTACTCTTCTTGGTGGCCTCATCATGGTTGGTAGTGAAGCGCAACTTGAGTTTCCCGCTTGGAACGGCCTTGTATTCCTCCTCCTCGACCCGGAGAAGTTCCCGGACCGAAGAATCGCGGCAGAATACGTCCCTCAACGCATCCAGATATTCCCATGCATAGTTGAGGTCGAAACCCGAAGTGAAATTTTCGGGATTGTGGCCCTCGGCGAGCATCAGGATGGGATGTCCTGCCTCCTTGCGGAGTATGTCGATACATTCCTTCCAGAAGTCGGAGGGCACCATGTCGGCCACGTCGCAGCGGAAGCCGTCCACGCCGCACTGCTTTATCCAGAAGAGCATGCTCTCGGTCATGCGGCGGCGCATGTCGCGGTTGTCATAGTCAAGGTCGGCCACGTCGGTCCAGTCGGTGCCTTCGGGATATATGATTTCTCCCTTGGAATCGCGTGTGTACCAGTCTTTGTGGCCTTCAGCCAGCCAGCGGCTGTCCCAGGCTGTGTGATTCGCTACCCAGTCCATGATGAAGGCCATGCCGCGGGCGTGGCACTCGCGGACCAGCAGCTTGAAATCGTCCAGATTGCCGAATTCGGGGTTGACGGCCATATAATCCGCTATGCTGTAGGGGGAATTCTTGCTCTTCACCTTACCTATCGGATAGACGGGCATTATCCATACCACGTTGGTTCCCAAGCTCTTGATGGAGTCGAGCTGGGGTATTACCGCCAGCAGCGAAAGGGTATCGGCGAATACGCGCGGATTCACCTGGTACATCACCACCTGCTCCGGTAAGGGGACGGTATATTCAGGCTGGGGCTCCGCCTTGGACCGGCATGCCGCCGCGGCAGCCAGCACCAGCAATGCTGCGAATATCTTTTTCATATGCTAGTATAGTTTGAAAATCACGGAAGAATTGGCGCCGAGGATCAGCTTGGTGCCTTTCTGCGAGCAAGTGCCCAGCAGCGCCACCGGTTTTGAAGTGTCGTCGGTGGCCTCGAATGTCCTGGCCGAATCCGTCAGGTTGTGAATCACCAGCATCTTATGCCCGGCGGAGTCGGTCATGTACCAAGCGGCCAAGGCACTGTCGGTGATGCCGCTGCAGGAACTCATGGTGCCGGATGCGAGGGCGTCGTAAGTGTTGCGCACCGCCGAGAAAGACTTGTAAACCTCCAGGACCGATGACTTGTCGGAATCCTGCGCATTTACCGAATAGGAAGCCCCCTTGAGGGCTGATATCACCTTGTCGCCCAGCAGTTTGCCCGCCCAGGAACCGCCGTCCCAGTTCATGGGTGTACGCACATATTCGTCTCCTCCGCCCTTGCCGCCGTAATACCCCAGTTCTTCTCCCTGGTAGATGAACGGCTTGCCGGGCGAGGTCAGCAGCAAGGCTGCCGCCTGTTTTTCCTTGGCGGCGGACTTTCCGAGGATTTCCCCGGTACGGTCCTCGTCATGGTTGGAGAGTTTGAGCGACGCTATTCCATTGGAGAAGACATTTTCCTGCGCTATGAGGCTGTTGACGAAGGAACTTCCGGTGATGTTGCCGTTGAGGGCGTCGCTCACCCGCCACCAGAAACTGAAATCGAACACCGACGGAAGCCCCTGCAGATAAACGTTGTATGGGGCGCCGCTGTCATTGAATTCGTTGAACACCTCGCCTACCATGAACATGTCCCCGGAGTGGCCTTGCGACTTATAGGTTGCGTTGCAGTGGTCGTACCACTTCCTGAGGAAAGCCTGGTTGGAGGAGTTGCTCCAGTTGGCTATGCCGCCGTATATGTGCTTGACGGCATCGAGCCTGAGCCCGTCCACTCCCATCCTTATCCATTTGTCGGCGGATGCCGCCATATCCTTGAAGGGCGCGGAATTCTCGCATGTCGAGGCGGAGCCGTAATTGACATCGGGCATCCAGTCGCTGAAACAGCACATGTATTTGTCCGACAGCGAGAAGGTTATGTTGCCTCCGGCCTGCTGGAGGGCGAAGGGCGTGCCGGGTTTTATCACGCTGCTCCCCCCGGAAGGGGCTCCGTACTTGTTGGAATCGTTATCCCCCCAGTCGCTTGCGCTGCGGATGAGGAACCCCCAGTCCGAAGCGAAGTCGAAAACCATCGAATAGATGTTGCCTCCGTCCGGCCTGAAGTATTTGCATTTGCTGTCGCCGTACCAGATGTTCCAGCCTGCGGAGGAAGTGCCTTCATATGGGGTCTCTTCAGAAACCGTTACAGTCACTGTCTTTGCCGAGGCGTCGAGGACGAACTTGTAGCGGGCCGAGGAACCGGTGCCGCTTTCGGTATCCTTCCATTCCGCCTCGTTGTAATTGGCCGTAGTGAGGGCCGGGAACTTTCCGCCCTGGATATCCCCGTAGGGATCGGTGCTGATGAAGTAATAATCCCGGTACGGGCTGGACGGGTCGGAGATGGCGGACTGGAACCAGGGATGGTTCCTGGAGGTATGGTTCAGGACATAATCGAGATAAATCTCTATGCCATGGTCGTGCGCGGCATCAACCATGGCCTTGAAGTCGGCCTCGGTGCCATACTGCGGATTGACGGTATAATAATCTTCCACATCGTAGGCATGGTAGGAATGGGCGGGATGGATGGGCGAGAGCCACAGCCCCGTGACGCCCAGCTTGTCGAAATAATCCATCCTGGAGGTTATGCCCTTGAAATCGCCTATGCCGTCGCCGTCGCTGTCGCAGAAACTGTACACCAGCAGCTGGTATGATGT